>JBBQSX010000035.1:0-23888 GCA_038213545.1 Burkholderiales bacterium | reverse complement strand
AGGCTGATGCGTTCCTGGCGCAGCACGCTGCGCTCCATGCGCAGCAGGCGTGTGCTGAGCTGCTCTGCCGACACGCGGGTGAGTTGGTCGCTCATGCCGTCCACGAGCGTGGGGTCGAGCGAGAGTTCGGCCAGGTCCATGTCGTCGTTCAGCCAGGTGGGTGCGGCGCTGGCACCGGCGTTGGGCAGGTGGGCCCAGCGCTCCTGGTCTTCGGCCACGCGCGAGGGCACCACCGAATTCTCTACCTGCATCTCGGCAACCACCTCTTTGAGTGCGTCGAGCGTGATGTGGGTCATCTCGGAGAGATAACCCAGCAGCAGCAGGCGGTCACACAGGGTGTTGATGCGCCGGGGAATGCCGCCCGAGTGCTGAAACAGCGCAGGAAAAATGGCAGGCTCGAAGGTCGGCTTGTCGGTGGCGCCCGCGCACTTGAGGCGGTGCTCCACATAGGCGCGGGTGTCTTCCTCATCGAGCGGGCCCAGGTGGCAGCGCGCGGTGATGCGCTGGCGCAGCTGCAGCATGCTCGGGCCTTGCAGGATTTCGCGGAACTCGGGCTGGCCCACCAGAAAGGTTTGCAGCAGCGCCTGATCGCCGAACTGGAAGTTGGAGAGCATGCGCAGCTCTTCCACCGCCAGCGGCTGCAGGTTCTGCGCTTCGTCCACGATCAGCAGGCAGCGTTTGCCTTGGGTGGTCTGGGTGATGAAGAAGGCTTCGAGTGCCATCAGCATGTCGGCCTTGCCGGTACCGCGCACCGCCACACCAAAGGCGGCGCACACCAGCTTGAGCGCGTCTTCGGCACCGAGCTGCGTGCTCACCAGATGCGCTGCCACCACGGAGCCGTTCTCAAGGCTGTCGAGCAGGTCGCGCACGATGGTCGTTTTGCCCGCACCAACCTCACCCGTAATGACGATGAAGCCCTCGCCACGCATGACGCCATAGACAAGGTAGGAGCGCGCGCGCCGGTGAGGCTTGCTGCTGTAATAAAAGCGGGGGTCTGGGTTGAGCTGGAAAGGCTTGCTGCTCAGCCCGTAGAAGGCTTCGTACATGGATCAGAACCGATGGGTGATGAAACCCGAGATGGCGGTGTCGTTGTAGGAACCGGAGGAGCCGTTGTAGTTGCCACGCTGCAGCTGAACGCTGGCAGACGTGCGGCGACTCAGGCGGGAGCCCAGGCCGACGGAGGCCGAGGTGGATCGGAGGTTGAGGCCGGAACTGCCGACGCTCTTCTGGTTGGTCAGCCCGGCGTTGAGCGAGATCAGTGGGGTCAGGCGGTGCGCGTAGTTCAGGCTCCAGCCTTGTTGCTTGATGTCGGTGTTGAAGTCGAAGTCGTCACCGCCGCTGACGATGGTGTCCAGACGGCTGGAGTTGCTGCGAAAGACAGCGAGCGTCCACACGCTGCGAATGCCCGAGAGCGCCACCGAGACCCGCTGCACACGGTCCAGCGTGGCGGACGAGGTGAGGAAGTTTTGAACAACGGGCGCGTTTGCCGGCAGGTTGAAAAAGTTCAGGAGGTCGTTGACAAACCGAGCGCGAAGAACGGGGTCGGGAATTTGTTGCTGGTACAGCTGGTTGTAAAAGTCGAAGTTGGAACCCAGCGACACGCCACTCTCTTGCAACGGGTTGTTGACCACGCCGCGCGTGTCGGTGTAGCTCCAGAGTGTCTGCCCCGTGCGGTGCTCCAGCACGATGTTGTGACCCGTACCGAAGTAGCGGTCTTCCACACCCACAAACACCCGGGTGCGCTCCGAGGGGCGCCACTCCACGTTGACACCCGCCGTGTTGTACGACTGCTTCTGCAGGCTCACGATGTCGTTCGACTCGACGCCGGCTAGCAGGGTCACCTGCAGCTGCGGGGAGACGGCAACGATCAGGCCGCCCTGAGCGCTGCTGGACATGGTGTCGCGGCCCCGGCTGTAGTCGGTGGCGCCCGACGACGCGTTGAACGACCAGCCCAGGGTCTGGCCTGCGGGGCGGCTGCCCAGCCGCAAGGAGGCGGTCTGGTCGGTGATGTCGGAGCGGGCTGCGGAGTCTGTGTCTGCGGTCTGCAGGCTGTAGCGCAGTTCGTAGTCGGTGTCGCCGGCAAAGCTGCCGCGCAGGTAGGGCGAGAAACGAAAGCTGGCAGTCTCGGACTGGTTGGTGTCGGAGCGGCCGTTGACCGACTGAGGACCAAAGGCCGAAATGGCCTGGTTGGACACCACACCCGACAGGTCAACAAAAGCCCGGTTGTCCCAGGCGTTGATATTGGCGTTGGCGTTCAACGCGTTGCGGAACTGGTTGCCAGAGGTGCCTTGTGCGTAGAACAGAACGCTTAGCGAGTAGTCGATGAAACCCTGCACGCGGGGCGTGTTGAACACCGCGCGGATGCCAGGCGTGACTTCGGTGGTCTGCTCGTTGCGCGCGTTGGTGGACAGGTTGCCGTTGGTGGACAAGGTCTGCCCCACCGTGACGCGGCGCTCGATCCAGACCGGGGGTTTGGGGCCGGGTGCATCCACGGCGTCAACGCTGTCCTGCGCATGTGCCACCGTGCCCAGCGCAGCGGCGGCCAACGCACCCAGCGCAAACACCGCAGAACGTCGCACGAACGCGGGACGCAGTGGAAGGCGACGGGTCTTCACGGCGTGCATCCTGCTGCGGCGATTCATGTTGCAGCGGCCAACGGCACATTGGCGTCGGCCGCCTGACTGGCGGTTTGCCCGTAACCATAGCCATAACCGTAGCCATAGCCGTAGGCGTCCTGGTCACCCCCACGTGCCTGGTTGAGCAACACCAACTTGACCGGGCAGGCTTCGATGGTGGTCATGGCGTGCCGCACCTGCGACTGCAGGGTCTTTTCAGCCTGAACCACCACGATGATCTGGCCCATGTGGGTCGCCAGTACACGAGCTTCGGTAGTCAGCAGCAAGGGCGGCGAATCAAAAATGATGATGCGATCGGGGTAGCGCTGGCCCATTTCTTCAATCAGCGAAGTCATGGCGTCGCTGGCCAACAGTTCGGTGGCGCGCGGATGCGGCGTGCCGCTGAGCAGCACGCTGAGTTTGTCGACATTGGTGCGCAGCAGGACGTCCGACATGCGGATATTCCTGTCGATCAACAAGTCGAGCAGGCCCGGTCCGGCTGCCAGACCCAGGGCTTGGCGCAGGGAAGGCCGCGCCACGTCGGCGTCCACCAGCAGCACGCGGTAGTCGAGCTCCATGGCAATGCTCATGGCCAGGTTGATGGCGGTGAAACTCTTGCCCTCGCCGGGCATGGCGCTCGTGACCATGATCAAGTTGCCGTTGGGCACGGGTGCGGCACCCTTGCCGGTGGCGTTGGCCAGCAGCGGACGCTTGATCACACGAAACTGGTCAGCAATGGGGGAGCGTGGTGCGTTGGGCGTGACGAACCCGGCCACGCGCAGCGTCTCCAGGTCCATCTGCACCACCTTCGACTGGATGCCGTCGGGAACGTGGGTTTCGGACAGGGCCGGGCGTGCCGGCGTGGCGGCCACGACAGGCACCACGGGGTCTTTGGCAGGCACAGCAAGTTGTGTGGGCAAGTCGGCTGGAATATCGGCTCCCGCCTGGCGCAACTGCTCAAGCCGTTGAGCGGCCTTTTCAATGAGACTGGACATGATGGGCAATCACCTTCAAAGACCGGCGCGGTAGGACATCACCGCGATACCGACCACAAACACGACCACCAGGGCCAACACCGAAGCCGCGAAACGCATCAGGCTGCGGCGTTCCCGCTGGCGCAAGGCGTCGTGCTTGACCAGGGTGACGACACCCAGCAAGGGCAGATCGGTGGCT
This sequence comes from Burkholderiales bacterium, assembly GCA_038213545.1. Classification (GTDB taxonomy): domain Bacteria; phylum Pseudomonadota; class Gammaproteobacteria; order Burkholderiales; family Burkholderiaceae_C; genus Hydrogenophaga. The sequence continues at coordinate 20,100 of JBBQSX010000035.1, read as the reverse complement.
GCGCGCAGCGAATTCGCATCAAAGAAGACTGGCCGGACCTGGCTCATCAGGAAGGTGAAGCCCAGGCCCGCAGCCAGCGCAGCAAGAAGGGCCAGCGGCATCAACAAGATGCGGTTGGGAGCAACCGGCTTCGGTTCGGCCCGGGGTGGGTCGATCACACGAAAGTCGGCCAGGCTGGACGCACTTTCCAGTTCACCGCTCATGGTGATGGACTCGCGCCGCGCCACCAGGTCTTCATAGTTCTTGCGGTTGATCTCGTAGTCGCGGTTGAGCTGGGCCTGCTCGGCTTCGATCTGCGGGGCTGCCCGCATCAGTTCACGGGCGCGGTTGGCGCGCGATTCGAACTCGGCCACGCGCGCGCGCAGAGAAGCCACCTGCACCTCGGCCGCAGAGTTGATGCGCGACAGTTCGAACAGAGCGGGATTGGTTTCCATGGTCGGCTGGCCGGGGTTGGCCGCTGCCGCGCGCTGAAGCTCGGCGACTTCCTTGCGCTTCTGCTCCTCCAGCTCCTTGATCAGGCGGCGCGTGTTGACCACGTCGGGGTGCTGCTCGGTGAAGCGCTGCAACAGGCTGTCGAGATTGCGTTTGAGCGGGTCGATGCGGGCGTCGAGCTCGGGTGTCGCAAACGAGGGGCCACCGCCGGCGGCCGGTGTGGCGCGCTGTGCGGCGCGAGCCTGATCGAGCTGGCGCCTTGCGGCCTCGCGGGCACTCTCGGCTTCGCGCAGTTCCAGCTTGGCCTGGTTCAGTGTGTTGGCGATCTCAGTCATGCGCCCAGCCATGTCCATGCCACCCTGCGTCTGCAGATCCAGGTTGCGCAGGCGGAACTCCTTGAGCCGTGTTTCAGCTTCCGTCAGGCGCGTCTCGTAGTTCTTGATCTGGTCTTCGATGAAGCGGCGGGCCGAGTCCGAATCGGACTTGGAGTCGCCCAGGCTGGACTCCACGAAGATCGTCATGAGCGACTGGACGACACGCAGCGCTTTGGCGGGGCTTTCGCCGCGGTACGACAGGGTGTAGAGGTTGTCGCGACCGGTGGAGCGGATGGCCAGCGACTGAGTCACCTGGGCAATGAGAGCGTCCTGTTGCTCCTTGGTCTTGGCACCCAGGTCAAGATCGGCCATTCGGATGAGCTTCTCGACCGTAGGGCGACTGATCAAGGTGCGGCTGAGCATGGTGACCTGCTGCTCGATGTTGGGCTGCACCGCAAGGCCCGACATCAGGGGTCGCAAGATCGACTGCGTGTCCACATACACGCGCGCCGAGGCTTCGTAGCGGTCGGGCATCAGAAAGATGACTGTGGCCGTGGCAGCAGCCACGAGCCAGGCAACCAGCACGCCGAGGCGGCGGTACTTCCACATGCCCCGCAAGAAGGTCGTTATTTGGTCAATGAGGTCTTGCATGCAAGCAACTGTGGGTGAGGACAGGAATGAAAAGAAACCACCGAGCGCCTGGCAGCGGTGGTCAGCACCAGCAGTTCCGGGTCAGAACCAGCCCTGGGGAATGATCAGGATGTCGCCGGGCAGCATTTCGACGTTGGCAGAGATATCGCCGCGTTTGACCAGATCTTGCAAACGCACGCCGTAGCGCTTGTTGTTTTCGCTGGCCCGAATGATGGTGGCCTTGTTACCGTCGGCAAACTCGGTAAGACCACCCACGGCGATCATCACGTCCATCACGGTCATTTTCTGCTTGTAGGGCAGGAACTGCGGCTTGGTGGCTTCGCCCACCACGCGAATCTGCTCGCTGTACGGACCCACGAAGTTGGTGACGATGACGGTGACTACGGGGTCGCGCACGAACTTGCCGAGCGCCTTTTCAACATCGCGTGCAATTTCGGTGGGTGTCTTGCCCTGGGCGACCAATTCGTCAACCAGTGGCGTGGAGACCTTGCCGTCGGGGCGCACCGGAACGGTGGAAGAGAGTTCGGGGTTGCGCCAGACGTTGATGTTCAAGGTGTCGCCCGGACCTACTTTGTATTCGTAGGTGGAACTGGCAGCCGTGGTCGGCGCCGGCGGGTTGGCGTTCTGGGTCGCACAGCCGACCGCACCGAGTACCAAGACCACCAGAGAGGTACCCCGAGCCAGGGTGCGCATGAGTTCTGAAGTATGGTTTTGCATGGTTCTAGTCCCCAAAAGCACGGTCAAATGTTAATAAAAGTTAACGGTCTTTTTGAATATACCGCACACCCCTGCGGCATGACTACCGGCAATGTGTGACGAAGTACCCAAAGTGAGGAAGGCCGCACGGTCCATTGAGTTTAGTTTTGCTTAAGCGCGCTAGCGCACCAACGGACACTGCCGATCTGTGTGTGCGCAGACCCGCCGACTAAAATGCCGGGTTGACCCGTCCACCAACCTTCAGGAACCTCAGCATGTCCCTCTTCACCGCCGTCGAAATGGCACCGCGTGACCCGATTCTGGGTCTGAACGAACAATTTGCCGCCGACGCCAATCCCAACAAAGTGAACCTGGGCGTGGGTGTGTATTTCGACGACAACGGCAAGCTTCCGCTCCTGCAGTGCGTGCAGAGTGCCGAGAAGACCATGATGGACAAGCCCACCGCTCGCGGCTACTTGCCCATTGACGGCATTGCCGCCTACGACGCAGCCGTCAAGGGCCTGGTGTTCGGCGTCAGCTCAGAACCAGTGACTTCCGGCCGGGTTGCAACCGTCCAGGCCATTGGCGGAACGGGTGGCCTGAAGATCGGCGCCGACTTTCTCAAACGCCTGAACCCGAATGCAACGGTTCTGATCAGCGACCCAAGCTGGGAAAACCACCGCGCCCTCTTCACCAACGCAGGCTTCACCGTGGGCACCTACGCCTACTACGACGCCGACAAGCGGGGCGTCAACTTCGACGGGATGCTGGCCAGCCTGAATGCCGCTGAGCCCAGCACGATCGTTGTGCTGCACGCCTGCTGTCACAACCCTACCGGCTACGACATCACCGCCGCGCAGTGGGATCAGGTGATCGCGGTGGTCAAGGCACGCAGCCTCACCCCGTTCCTCGACATGGCCTACCAAGGCTTTGGCCACGGCATCTCCGAAGACGGCGCAGTGATCGCCAAGTTTGTGGCCGCGGGCCTGGTGTTCTTTGTCTCGACCTCGTTCTCCAAGAGCTTCAGCCTCTATGGCGAGCGGGTGGGCGCCCTGTCAGTGTTGTGCGACAGCGCTGAAGAAGCCTCGCGCGTGCTGTCGCAGCTCAAGATCGCCATCCGCACCAACTACTCCAACCCTCCAATCCATGGCGGCGCGGTGGTGGCGGCCGTGCTCAACAATCCCGAGCTGCGCGCGCTCTGGGAAAAAGAGCTGGGCGAGATGCGCGTGCGCATCAAGGCCATGCGCCAGAAGCTGGTGGACGGCCTCAAGGCCGCCGGTGTGAAGCAGGACATGGGCTTCATCACCAGCCAGATCGGCATGTTCAGCTACTCCGGTCTGAACAAGGACCAGATGGTTCGTCTGCGCAGCGAGTTCGGTGTGTACGGCACGGACACCGGCCGCATGTGCGTGGCTGCGCTCAACAGCAAGAACATCGACTACGTTTGCCAGTCGATCGCCAAAGTGGTCTGAAAAAGCCGACTGCTGAAAAGAGGGGCCGCTTTCGAGCGGCCCCGTTGCATTCATGGGGCTGCCGCGCTCAACCAACAGCAAGTCCACCCACTCAAGCGGGATTTGACGTTCGCCGTCTGGCCGACGGATGGAATCCGCGGTCTGGATTCTTTCGCGAAGATGACAGATGGCCCTGTAAATTAGGTGTTATCACGCTAACGCTCCTGAGTGCATGCTGATATATTGCACTGCAACATAACGAAGCCGGACACCCATGCTCTACCAGATTTACGAAACCCAGCGCTCCATGATGGAGCCGTTTTCAGACCTGGCCGAAGTGGCCGCCAAGCTGTTCACCAATCCGTCCCTGCCGCTGGCCCAGTTGCCCATTGCCCAGCGCATCTCGGCCGGCTACGACCTGATGCACCGGCTGGGCAAGGACTACGAGAAGCCGGTTTTCGGTATCCACACGGTGGACATCGACGGTATCGAAGTGGCCGTCCACGAGCGCATCGAGATCGACAAGCCGTTCTGCGAACTGCGCCGCTTCAAACGCTTCTCCGACGACACCAACACCCTGGCCAAGATCAAGGGCGAGCCGGTGGTGCTGATCGTGGCGCCGCTCTCCGGCCACTACGCCACGCTGCTGCGCGACACGGTACGCACCATGCTCAAGGACCACAAGGTCTACATCACCGACTGGAAAAACGCCCGCCTCGTGCCGCTGTCCGACGGTGAGTTCCACCTCGACGACTACGTGAACTATGTGCAGGAGTTCATTCGCCACCTGCAAAAAGGCTACGGCAACTGCCACGTGGTCAGCGTCTGCCAACCCACCGTGCCGGTGCTGGCAGCGGTGTCGCTCATGGCGAGCCGCGGTGAGACCACGCCGCTGTCCATGACGATGATGGGTGGCCCCATCGATGCCCGCAAATCACCCACCGCGGTCAACAACCTGGCCACGCAGCGCGCCCACAGCTGGTTCGAGAACAACGTGATCTACCGCGTGCCCGTCAACTTTCCCGGCGCTGGCCGCCGCGTGTACCCCGGATTCCTGCAGCACACCGGCTTCGTGGCCATGAACCCCGACCGCCACGCGACCAGCCACTACGACTATTTCAAGGACCTGATCAAGGGCGACAACGAGAGCGCGGAGAGCCACCGCAAGTTCTACGACGAGTACAACGCCGTGCTCGACATGGACGCGGATTACTACCTTGAAACCATCGAAACCGTTTTTCAGGACTTCAAACTGGTTAACGGCACCTGGGACGTGAAGAACCCACAAGGCAAGCTCGAGCGCGTGCGCCCGCAGGACATCCAGCACACCGCCCTGCTGACCGTGGAAGGTGAGCTCGACGACATCTCTGGCTCGGGCCAGACCGCCGCCGCACACGACCTGTGCACCGGCATTCCCAAGACACACCGCATGCACTACGAAGCCGCTGGCGCGGGCCACTACGGCATCTTCAGCGGTCGCCGCTGGCGTGAGTTTGTGCACCCAGTGGTGAAAACCTTCCTGAAGGCTCACCAACCCAAGGTGGTGCCGGAGCCCGCGGTGGCCGAGGCCGCCACACCCAAGCCGGTGAAGGCCGCTGCCAAGGCTTTGACGAAATCGCCCACCATGGCAGCCGTCAAGACCGCAGCCAAGCCCGCCGTGAAGGCTGCACCGGCCAAACCGGCAGCCAAGGCACCCGCCGCGCGCAAGCAGCGCAACACGGCAGCCTGAGACACATCGGAACCCGGCGCCTTCAGCAGGCGCCGGTATATTGGCCGCCATGAACGAGCTCGCCCGGCGGATTGACACCACCCTGCCGCAAACCCAGTGCACGCGGTGCGGTTACCCCGACTGCGCAAGCTACGCACGGGCCATTGCCGAGGGGAGCGCCGACATCAACCAGTGCCCGCCCGGCGGGGCAGAGGGCATCACCCGCCTGGCTGCCATCACGGGCCGTCCCGCCACACCGCTGAACCAACACAACGGCATTGAAGGCCCGGTCACCGTGGCCGTGATCGACGAGGCCTGGTGCATCGGCTGCACGCTGTGCATCAAGGTCTGCCCCACCGATGCGATTGTGGGCAGCAACAAACGCATGCACACCGTGATCGAACCCGTCTGCACCGGCTGCGAGCTGTGTTTGCCGGTGTGCCCGGTGGACTGCATCTCGCTGGAGATCGTGAGTGGCGAGCGCACCGGCTGGCAGGCCTGGACAGCCGAGCAGGCGCGGCAGGGCAAGGAGCGTTACGAAGCCCGACAAATCCGTCTGGCAAGCGAGAAGCGCGAGCACGACGCGCGGCTGGTAGCCAAGGCACAGGAAAAACTGACCGATCTGGCCGCGCACTCGCAGATCACCGATGAAGCCCTGCTGGACAAGAAGCGGGCCGTGATTGAAGCCGCGCTCGCCCGCGCCCGAGCCAAGCGCACCAGCGCCTGAACTCCGGGCTGAATCAGGCCGCCTGACGCGCGGCGGCGGTCTTGTAAACGCCGCAACCCACGTAGAGGTCGTCGACCTTCACCACATACGACATCTTGGCCTGGATGCTGCCGTTGGCCGGATTGCCGATGTCGTATTCCACCCAGCCCGCGCCGGCTTCGGCCTGCGACACGATGGCATTGAGCAGCGCCTGACCGTCGATGCCGGGGATGTCCTGCACGCGGCTGCCCACCTTCTCGGGCTTGCCGCCGAACGAGCGGTAGACGCCGCTCTTGTCCAACGCGAACACGTACATGTCGCGATCAAAGAAGTTGTTGGCGGGCGTGGTGATCTCGCGCACGAAAGCGTCGCGTCCGCGCTGCTGACGCATGGCCTGAGCCCGGTCCACCAGCTGCATCGCCTCTTCGGCCGTGCCCTGCTGCAGCATGAAAGACGACACCGCTTTGGACAGGTGCGCCGCACGCTGCTCCAGCTGATCGGCCTGCGCCACGGCTCGCTCCACCATCTGTCCGTTGCGCTGGGTGATCTCGTCCAGCTGCGAAACAGCCGACGAAATTTCGCTCAGGCCGGTGCTCTGCTCGGCGCTCGACGCCGAGATCAGCGACATGTTGGCCGCCACACTGCGCACCCCGTTGGCAATCTGCTGGATGCTGCTGCCCGCAGTGCGGATCTGCGCCACGCTGGCCTCCACCTGCAGGCGCGAGGCCTCGATGAGCTGGCGGATTTCTTTCGCCGAGCCGGCCGAGCGCTGGGCGAGCGAACGCACCTCCGCGGCCACCACCGCAAAGCCCCTGCCCTGTTCGCCTGCGCGGGCGGCTTCCACCGCAGCGTTGAGCGCCAGGATGTTGGTCTGGAACGCCAGGCTGTCGATCACGCCAATGATCTCGTTCATCTGCTGCGCGCTCTTCTGGATGCCTTCCACCGACTCGACCGCGCGGCCCATCGACTGTGCGCCCGACTCTGCCACGTCACGCACTCGCGCGGCTTGTTGGTCAGAGTCGCCAGCGGTCTGGGCATTCTGCTGCACGGTGCTCGAGAGCTCGTGCACGCTGGCCGCGGTCTGCTCCAGGTTGGCGGCTTGTTGTTCGGTGCGGTCGGCCAACTCGCGGTTGCCGGTGGCCAGACTTTTGCCGGCGTCGGTCACCAAAGCCGAATTGCTGCGCACCTCGGCCACCATGGCCGAGAGGTTGCCGACCATGCGGTCGAGCAGGCGGGTGAGGTCGGCCAGTTCGTCGCTGCCGCGAACCTTGAGGACGGTGCGCAAGTTGCCCGACGCGGTCTGCTCCATGCTGGCGAGCACCTGGCGGAAATCGCTCATGAAGCTCACGTAGAAACTGAGCATGAGGTAGGCCAGCACGGCCGCACCGCCCGCTTCAATGCCCAGAACCCAGGCGCTGGCCGAAGGCGACCCGGGTACCAGCCAATTGAACATCTGGGGCAGAAGGGACGACGCAGCCAGCAACAGCAGCTTGCCGCGCAGGCGCAGGCGCCGCATCAGCCAGACGCCGGGGGTCAATGGGTTGAAGCCGGACATGCGCAAGTCTCTCCTCTGTGGGTATGAGGTTGTATCGACCGGACCAGGGCCGGCTTGAAATCCCACTTGCGCTCAGTGAGGCCGGGAAATCCCCGACTGGCGGGCTTCAAAATGCCGGAACAGCTGGACCGCCATCACACGCAGCGTGTCGTCGGCCATGTTGTGGGCATGTGTGAGTTGCTCCAGACCGTAGCGCCGGTCGTGCTGCATCAGGGCACGGCTCACGCACATGCCCTGGCTGGACATGCGCAGGCAAAAGGCTTCGAGTAGGTCGTGGGGCCAGAGCTGCGAAGCGTCGGGCGCACGGCGAACGGCCGAAGAGCTGGCGGTGGCTGGCGTTTGCTGTGAAGGGACCGTGCTCATGGCGAGCTCCTGGAAGGTGTGGGCCAGGTTCGCTGACATGCGGTCCCTAGACAGCTCAAGCGTAGGCCGGCCGGTCTTTGAACAATCGCCCGAACAACAGCCCGAAACCCGGTTTTCTCGTTGTTTCTGCGGTGTCTGACGGCACAATTCCGCCATGAACGCACCCGTACAACGCCTGATCAAGCTCACCGCACAGCCTCCTGGCGCACCGGAAACAGACCACCCCAAGCCCGATCGCCTGGTGCACGGCAACCCGCTGCGCGAAACCTGGAACCGGGTAGACGCCAACCTGCCCGCCGGACAGGTGTATTGCGGCGTTTGGCGCTGCGAGCCGGGCCGCTGGCGCATTGCCATGGGCGGGACCGAGCGCGAGCTGTTCACTGTGCTGGAGGGCCGCTGCCGCGTGTACGACGCGCTGGGCGGTTTTGAAGAAGTCGGCCCGGGCGAGGGCCTCTACATTCCCCCGGGATTTGCCGGCGAATTCGAGGTGCTGGAACGCCTCACCAAGACCTACATGATCACCGAGTGATGGATACGTGCTTCGAACGTGACCGTGAATGGCGGAGAAGGAAACCGCCGGAACGCAACTCTTGGCGCCAGTGCGCAGCTCTTTCTTTCGTTTGAAACGAACTCAACCAGCAGCCCGAATTAGCCTACGAAATGGATTCAATGTGAACGAGGCGGTTCATCCTCAGCCCAGTCGACTTAGAGCAAGGCTTAATGGACTAAGGATGGTATTCAAACCCCTTGCCAACGGAGTCCTGATCAGCGGGGAGCCGATCAAGGAGAAGTACCAGGGCATCCACCCCGCACCCGATTGCCCGGCCTGCCCGCACCACTCGGTCAAGCGCCAGATGTTCCAGGTCTTGGCTTGCGACGAGATCGGAATGTGCCTGACGAGCAGCCTAGCAATGACGCCGGTTGCTTAGCATAAGCGGCTTCTTTTCGAGCCACCCTGGGGACTGGTTTGTTAGGAGCGAGAGACGGACACAAAAAACCCCGCAGTGCGGGGTTTTTTGTGGGTGTGCCGCACCAGCACGCAGCAAAGCGCGTTAGGCCTTGCGGCGACGGCTCACTACACCGGCCACGCCGAGTGCTAGACCCAGCAGGGCCAACGTGCCTGGCTCGGGCACTTGGCTCGGCAGTGCGAACTCAAATGCTGCTTGGGTTGACGTAAACGTTACGGTGTTGAAGCTTTTGGCTGCGTCGAAATCAAACCGAAGCTCCGCCACGCGCTCGAAACTAGCGGCGCTGCCACCCAAGGTGAACAAATTGATGATGTCTGTACCCGTCCAAATAGAGCCATTGGAAAAAGATATGGTGTTGTAGCTGTCGATCGATCCCCACAGTATGGAGAAGCTATTCTGGGGGGAGCTGAAGGTCAGGGTAGTAGGCGACGGGTCCTGCGGGCCACCAACCGAGAAGAACGATTGAGTTGCAGAGAGCGGAGTGTAGTTGAAGGGCGTCTGGTACTGGCTGGGGGCGTTGCCTCCTGCGATCAATGGAGTTCCGTCGAAGCTTGCCCCGGTTGGCACTGTGCCGTTGTAGTTGCCAGCGTACAAATCGGCTGTATTTCCTGAGCCTTGTACCGAACTGCCCAGCAGTGTGGGTGCAGCGAAACCGCTGCCAGCGAAGACTGCACCAAACAGGAATAAGGCGGTGGCATTTTTTGCGAGTTTTAGCATGGTCATTTAGAGCTCTTGGGGATGATGTAGTACTGCAAGCGAAATTCATGCCAGCATACCCTATGTATTGGAATCAATGACTTAGCAGCCCGGTCAAATTCGAATGTAAAAGTTCTCGACACTTTTGCGACCTCGAAGTTTGGGATCTTGTTCACGACCCCGTGCAGTCCCCAATGACGTGAAGGCCCGCAAAGCGGAACAATTTGGTCACGTATGCGAGATAGATCGAGAATCTCTGCTGAAGCGCCTCCGATAGAGAGAAATTTTCGTTTGGCATCAACAACTTACAAGAGAGTTTTTTAGGTTGGAACATTGCAACCTAAAACTGATGAGGGCCGGCGCTGGTCACTCTCACGCAGATCGTTGAGGATTACCCCCCAGCTGCGTGCAAAAACAGAACAGCGGCCTAACCAGATTATGAAAGTGATTCAGGAAGGACATTTGACCGACGAGGCAAAGCAAGAGATCGATGAATGCATGCTCCAGTTTGATGACTTCGGGGTTGGCTGACCACATCAACGGCCTCATTGGGTGTACCTTCTCGCCTCATGGACCTCAGCGAAGTTGATCCCCAGGAACTGCAAAGATCCGTCAGGTTTGCACTCGACCTGGTGACAGCACACCGCATCGCCAAGGGATTGGTCATCAACCAGGAGCGGGTGACGGCAATGAGGGCGGCGCTTGAGGAGCGACTTGCAGCGGCGTTCAGCGAGATCGATATTTGCGCCATGCCTTCGTCATGGTCGTGGCAGAAAGCAGCAGAAACGCTTTCCGTCGAAATCGCGTTGCAACTCATCCGCGAGCAAAAAAATGAGCCACAGGATCCCGCATTTAACAAAGAGTGATGCCCTGTTCGGCAGAAAACCTCAGGCTCTCACCACCGGCATATCTTCCCACCGCGTGGTGTACGCCGGCGTCCGCAACTCCTGTTTCATCGTCCAGTTGCGTGGGACCACACCGGCTCCAGCGCTGGCGAGTTTGAGCGTGCCACGGCCGTAACGCTCATTGAGTGAGTCCAGAGCGGCCATCAGTTGAGGTCTTGCCCCCGGTGCGCGCGTGGTAGTGGAACCATGGTCGACTGAATCCAGTTCCAGTTCAAACTGCTCCTTGTCGGATGCACCGACGTCCAGCAGCATCACGCCGGCTTTGGCGTAGTCGAAGTCAGGCTGGAAGATGGCCTTGAGCCCCTTCACAGCAGCGCTGGTGATGGCAGTCGTGTCCGCCGTGGGACGGCGAAGAGGAACAACAAGCGAGCGGCTGTACTGGGTCGTCTGCCGAAATGGGCTTGTCCGGATGAACACGAGGACCTGGCTGGTTAAACCTGCTTGGCCACGCAGCTTCTGCGCAGCTCGGGCGCTGAACTCCGACACTGCCTCGGTAAGTTCGTCCAGGTCTCGAACGGCCGACCCGAACGATCGGGTGCAAGCGATCTCCTTCTTGGCCGGTGCCACGTCTTCCAGGTCCACGCACGACTCGCCCTGCAACTCGCGCACCGTGCGCTCGAAGATCACGCTCCAGCCAGCACGAGCCGCGGCTGGGCTCATGCGCTTCAAATCCAGCACCGTATTCACACCCTGGGCCTTGAGTTGTTCGGCAATGCGCCGCCCCACGCCCCAGACTTCACCCACGCTGGTCGCACCAAGCAGAGCATCGAGTTCTGCCTCGGACAGCCGCGAGAGGTCCGCGACTTGGGCGAGTTCTGCCGGGTAGCTGCCGGGATTCCTCTCAGCCTGCTTGGCGATGTGGTTCGCCAGCTTGGCCAAGGTCTTGGTGGGTGCGATGCCGACACAGGTGGGTATGCCCACCCATTGGTTTACCCGGGCCCGGATGTCGCGCGCCCGCTTGGTGAGGTCACCGGCCACGCCACTGAGGTCAATGAAAGACTCGTCGATGGAATAGATCTCCTGGCGGTGGCCTAGCGCGGCCACCACGCTCATCATGCGGTCGCTGATCTCTCCGTACAGCTCGAAGTTGGCAGATAGGGCCACCAGACCTGTGCTTTCCTGCAAGTGCCGGATCTGAAACCACGGCGCTCCCATCTTGATGCCCAGGTCCTTGGCTTCGTTGGAGCGGGCAATCGCGCAGCCATCGTTGTTGGACAGCACCACACAGGGCGTGTTCTTGAGTGAGTGCCTGAACACGCGCTCGCAGGAGACATAGAAGTTGTTGCCGTCGACAAGGGCAAACAGCGGTTCGGCCATAGATCTGTTGCGGCTTCGGCCGTCACACCTGAAACTGCTTGATGGATGCGATCACCACGCCCCAGATCTCGATCTCCTGACCTTCCTTCGGATTGATGTCCGGGTAGGTCGGGTTGGCTGCCTTGAGCTTGATGCGCCCATTGCGCAGGTGAAGCTGCTTGCAGGTGAATTCACCGTCCACGATGGCGATGACCACCATGCCGTGTCTGGGCTTGACGGCCTTGTCCACCAAGAGGACGTCCGCATCGAAGATGCCCAGTTCCCGCATGGACTCGCCACTCACGCGCATCGCGTAGGTGGCTTGCGGGTGAACCACCAGGCGGTCCATGATGTCGATGCGTTTGGCCGAGAAGTCCGCTGCCGGCGAGGGGAAGCCCGCGTGCACGCTCGTGGCCAGGCTGAACGCCATGAGCGGCTCTTGCGTGAGCAGTGCGGGTTCGGAAAGGGTGATGTCTGACACGGTGCCTCCTCGCCACGGACTTGCGGCGGGGAGCGGATAGTACACTGTACGTTCATCCAGCTACCAGAAAGCCCGGCGAATGGATCAACATCTTGCGCAGGAAGCGCGGCAGGCCTGCACCGTGTGTACTGGGCCCTCGGCAAACTCTGTGAACGCACAGCTTGAAACCTTTGACTCGACGTCTGCGCCAGTACTGAAGCGAGCGCACATGCGCCGATTGCGCGAGATCTACCGCTCGGCCGGCTGGCCCTGTGCGGACATGCTTGAGGTGGAGCTGCTCGCAGCCGGACTGCTGGAGCGGTGTGTGGGCAGCCATGGTCACGAGACGCTGCGCCTGACGGACGCTGGGATCCATGCTCTGGCCAAATCCCATGCAGGACACCAGAACGCACGCGATCCTCATGAGAGTCTGGTCAAGCGAGTGGCTGACCAACTCGGCCGCGAAGGCCGGCTGGCCTGGCGGGGGTTGATGCTGCGCGTGCCACTGCCGCGTGCAATGTTTGAAGGCACATTCGAACTGGCGGTTGATGCATCCCAAACGATCCTCGAGTCTTCACGGGCTGGAGATGCGCTCTCAACCGTTGACCTGGCCGTGACTGGCAGGGATCACACCTGGTGCATGGCGATGCCCGACGTGTTCTCTATCCGTCGCAGCTCGGTAGAGGCCTACCTGGAGCCGGTGGTGCATGAGATCAAGGTTAGTCGTGCCGATCTGCTCGGCGACCTTCGCAAGCCTGCCAAGCGCGCGGCATACCAGGCCATGGCGGGGGCGGTTTGGTACGTCCTCGGTGAAGATGCGAAGGGGCGACCCATTGCCAAGCCTGAGGAAGTGCCGCCCGAATGTGGCGTCCTACAGGTGGAACGGGGCTCGCTGGTGGTGGCGCGCAACGCGCCGCGCCGCGCTGTAGAGCGCCTGCCATTTCCTGTGTGGATGGCGCTGGCTCAGGCTGGTCCTCATATCCGCCCTGAGGGCAATGAGCAGGCCTTGCTTTGAATTAATTCCAAGACGTACGCGACAGGCGACGTTGAACGATCGTTGCCTGTCGCGTTTGCTCAAACACGCAAATTCTGGTGTGCAGAACTGCCTGCGACGCGCAGGTCAAAAATGAGTTCGAGTACCTCAGACAGAGGTTGTGCTTCTGCGGCGGCGATTCACCACGCCCATGATTCCCAAACCAGCCAGCACCATAGCCAATGTCTCTGGCTCGGGAACTGGAGTGGCGGCCATGTTGAGGTCGTCGAACACGAGCACCGGCGTGCTGAAAGCGGAATTGCCTGGGTTCAGGAAGCTACCCACTGTGGTGCCATTGCCGTAAAGAAACGTGCCGCCGCTTGCAAGGAACTCAATGCTGTCGATGTCAAGGAAATTGAAAGTGAACAGCGTAGGAGCGTCATCGCCCACTGTCAGGGCTTGCGTGTACACAGCGGAGCCGTTGCGCTTGCCGACAACCGAGACACTGATGTCGTTGAGCCAACCTGATGTCAGATAGGCACTGAAAAAATCAAAGTTCGAATCACCGGGGCGGGCAGAGATGCTGCCAAACGTGGAGCCCGAGAAAGACCGGGTGTGGGCTACCGTGTTGCCCGATCTGATGGAGCGATCAAAACCTGCGTTCACTTCGACTGTTTCGTAGTCCGGCACCAACCGACCCTCGTCTACTTCGAAAGTCACGCCGGTGATTTGGCGCGGATTGCCCACGGACACCAGTGGTTGCGTTACCTGCATGCCCGACCAGTCGTAACCTGCATAGTTGATCAAGCTCGGGCCGAAAGCGTTGGCAGGGTCACTGTCGAGAGCACGGCTCGCGCCCAGTGGCGTACTGCCTTCAAACGTGATGACCCCAGCGTGAGAGCTGGCTGCGGCGAACGAGAGCAAGGCGGTGGCGAATGCGGAACGAAACAAGGTAGGCATTAAATGGCTCCAAATAGGTATGCTGGGCCTTTATGCTTACATGCATATGTTGCAGAAGTGTGACTATTGGGCGCGGATCCCGTGTCCACTTTTGGAAGCTTTGCACCAAAGACAAGAGGTCCGCCTCAAGTAGTCTGCGGGGTCGTCCAACCCAACTGCGATACAAAATGCCAGTTCGTATGGCAATTTCAGACTGGTTGGTCACCGTGGCGATCATGGAGAGGTTCTGACAGATACCGCCAATGGTGGTCATACCCCAAGCAACAAGGAGCAGTGATGACGATCCCTTTCGAACGCACTCGAGCGATCATCCAGGCGCGCGAGCTGCTCAAGCAGCTGCAAGACATCGGAGAATCCGCGAACATCCCCACCTGGTTGCGCCATCAAGCGAGAGATCTGCTGGAACACTATCCGTCTTTTGCTGACATCGAGAAGGCTCATAAGGCCCTCCCAGATTTGTTTGGGCCCGCGCCGCCGTTCAGTCGATTGCGTGGTTCCAGTGATGTTGATGGAGTGATCGACGCAACGAAAAGCAACGAGCGGTTTTAGCTGAGCGTTCCCATCCATCTTTGTTCATCGACCGCTTTTGCTCGACCAAGAGGCCACACTCATGGGCGTGTGCTCGCTGTCGATCTGGAAGTGGGAACCAGGTGGAGCCCTTCTGCGCGCCAAACGCGTGCCGGATCTTGTCTCGCATGTCCTCCACACGAATCGGTCCAGGTCGTCTGCAGCGACTGGTAAAGCGTTCTAGAGTTGCTCAGGGCTGAAACAAACGTATGTCGAAGGTGAAGGGTTGCCTCTCGATGGCAAGCGTGACTTTTCTATAGTCAACGTGCTTCGGGTTGAGCAGGACGTTGCGCTCAAGCGGCTCAACAAACGAGGGAACAGACAGGGCAAGACTGGCTCTGGATGCAAGCCAGTCCATGCCCAAACCCTGCGTAATGCTCATGTCGTCTCGCCACAGAGTGTTCAGGCCGAGACTCTCAGCGTCGAGGATGACTGCTGAGGGAGGCAGGGTCAGTCGGAACATCGCCTGATCTTTGATCCTCGCGCCGTTGGCGTGGACACGCTTTTCCAACTGGCAGATCGCGCGACTGGAGCCGCAGTAAACAACCGACAACGAAGGATTGACCACGTGCCAGCGACCGCTGGACACAGTGGAGCCGTAGTCCATTGCATCCAACAAATCGGGCCGAGAAGGAGATGGCGCAGGACAGTACCCAATGCGCCAAACGTCGGTCAAACCACGCCGCCGTACTTGATGGCCACGAGGATGCTTTTGACCTGTTCCGAACCGTAGGAGGTGCCAGCGGCTTGCAGTGGCGTCTCTCCGTCCAGCATCGGATGTGGGCGGTTGAGCCATTCCGTCGAATCGCCCTCTTCAAAGGTCTCATGCGCCAGGCTTTCAATCTCCAGCAGGCGCAATACACCTTCAGCAGCGTGGCGTGGCAGTGGCTGGCCCTTCGATTCTTGCCGTGCAGGCGTCCCACGGTCGATGTCCAGGTAGGACGCGACGCTGCTGACGCCTACGCCCAAAACATCGCCCAGTGGCGCGATGGTTTTTGGCGAGATGCCGCGCATGATGAGCTTGTGCGCAATCGGACTCGTCATGGACACTGAGCCATGCAACCTTTTGAGCGGAAAATCAAAATCTACCAGCCAGCGCGACTTGTCACCCGTTGCCGATGGGACATCAACGATCAAGGCCCAGATTTTGTTGAGCAAATGCTCTCGATCCACACGCACCGTAGCCGCCATACCGCCCTTGGTCTTGGAAACTCCTTTCGCCCTCACTGTGGCATTGCCCGCGGCGACCTTGTAGACCGCCCCCTCAGGTATGGAGTTTTTGGGGGTTGGCGTACCGGCTTTCAACCGGCGGCTGCTTGTTTGTCCTGAGGTGCTCATGCGGGAATTACAGCATGCATAAGATGCAATTGCAACATCGTGGTGTCGGAGCCGCTTCGGGCCTTTGCCAATACAGGCGCAGCTGGCCGCTCATGCCCGCACCACAGGCAGGCTCGTCATTCTGTCGCTGATCTCCCCGTAGAGCTCGAAGTTGGCACTCAGGGCCACCAGGCCGGCGCTCTCCTGCAGCTGCTGGATTTTGAACCAGAGTGCTCCCATCTTGATGCCCAGGCCTGCGGGTGCGCCACCAGCCGGTCCATGACATCGATGCGCTTGGCCCCGAAGTCGGCCGCCGGCGAGGGAAAGCCAGCGTGCACGCTCGTGGCCAGGTTGAAAGCCGCCACGGGCAGATGGCCGAAGAGTACGGATTCTGAAAGGGTGGTGTCGGTCACGATGAAGACCTGCCGCAGACTGGGCGGCGGGGAGGGGATCGTGAACTTTTTTTACAGTTGCGCTGCCCGCAGCCCCTAAACGTTACACATTGGCCAATTCACTTCGCGCTAATACAAGTTTATGAAGCGATTAAACGACATCGTTTAATGTCCACTATCGCGCATTAAACGCTGTTGTTTACTATTTTTCCAACAGTCACCAACTTCATTACTTGTCTATTTCCACTTTTTCACAGATCATTTGCCTATGTCGGAAACTATTTTCACAAACAGCAATAAGTCCCGAGCGGTCATAACCGCTCGCAGATTCGGGCTGCTGCGGCCGCGCTTTTAGCGGTCCAGCCCGCAGCCCAAAAGTCCTTGTAACCAACGAAAACAAGGAGCCTGGGCAGCAAAACAGCACCTTTCAGGCTCCCCCCCCCCGCAGGAGCCTGTTTTGAAGAAGTTCATCCCACACTCGAAGCTTCACTATGACGAAAGCGACGCCTCTTTCGCGCATCGTGAGATCTCGGTCTATCACCCTGAAGAAGACGTCATTCGGCATGTGAAGCTTTTGCTTCCCGCAACGCTTGAGATCGACCAGCTCGTGCGCGAGCGCAGCGTCCTGGCCAAGCAGCTGGCTCTAGCGAAAAGCGAAGAGGAGCTGGAAAAGCAAGATGCAGCCAAACTGGCAAAAAGTTCCGAGGAGCCACGAGCTCCATTCACTCTCGCTTCCAAAAAGAAGCGGGCTGATCGCTTACTGGTCGAAGAAGCTCGGGCGGAGCTGAAGTTCAAGTTTGAGGAACAGCGCGACCGGCTGAGCGCTCGCAGCGAGTGCCAACGTGACCAGGTGCAGATCTACGACTGGGCTGAACCATTGCGGCTGCTGGCGCAGAACGAGGCCTCCGTTGACGACAAGCTCAAAGAGCGCGATGCAGCGATCTTTGAAACGCTGAAAAAGTATGGTGCCTACCGACGCGTTGGCAGCAGCTTTGCCCATGATCGAACGCTCGACGGCCTGCGCTGTCTTCGCAGTTCAGCACCGCATTTCGGCCAGGTCATCGACTTCATCGAGGGCCAAGCGCGCATGGCGCAGGAGCTGGGCGAGCCGCAGCACATCCCGCCCATCTTGATCAGCGGCCCGCCAGGAGTCGGAAAAACACACTTCAGCCTCGAACTTGCCCGTGCCCTGGAGCGCCCGGTTCACCGGCACAGCTTTGATAACAGCCACACCGCCGATGCTTTGACTGGTGGTGATCGTCACTGGGCAAACAGCGAGACGGGCCTGGTCTTTAGAGCGATCTGCATGGAAGAGCGTGCTGATCCGATCTTCCTGCTGGATGAGCTCGACAAGGCCATCACCTATCGCACAGGCAACCCCTTGGCGCCGCTCCACTCGCTTCTCGAGCCGCTCACTGCGCGTGCTGTCAAAGACATCTCGACCGGCATCACTTTCGATGCGAGCTTTGCCTGCTGGGTGGCCACTGCAAACGATCTTTCGCTGGTGCCGCCGGCGATCCTGTCGCGGTTCCGTGTGTTTGAGATCAAGTCTCCTACGGCTGAGCAAGCGATCGAGCTCGCTCACTGCGTAGCTATCTCCGTGCATGACCGCTTCAAAGGCTTCGAGCTGCCTTCGCGACGGGTCATCACTGCCCTGGCGCCACTGACGCCGCGGGAGCAGATGCAGGCCTTGCATTACGCATTCGCTTCAGCTCTCGTGAATGACCGCAAGTACCTGATCGTCCAGGACCTGCCGGCCGAGGTGATTGATCTCGAGAGTGATGCGCTGCGCCCTCTTCGTCTGCATTGAAGGAATACCAGCATGAAACGATCACCAGTTCTGTTCCTGGACTTCGACGGCGTGACGCACCCCGAGCAGTGCACCTCGGACAAGCTTTTCACGTGCCTGCCGCTGATTGAAGACCTTCTCCGTCGTCACGACGATGTGGAGGTTGTCATCAGCAGCTCGTGGCGGGTGCACCACCCGCTTGAGGAGCTGCGAAGTTACTTCTCGGCTGACATGGCACATAGAGTCATCGACTGCACCCCAATCCTCCCACGCAACGAAGTCGAGCCGGCCGCTACACGTGTTCGCCAGCGCGAGTGCTTGACTTGGCTCGACGCGAACCGCCCTGGTCGACCGTGGCTTGCGATCGATGACGTGCCTTGGATGTTCGAGGTCGGCTGCGCGAATCTGCTCCTCACGAACCATCGCACCGGTTTTTCACCCACCGATGCCATCCATCTTCAATCCGTCTTAGAGAGCCTCAAATGATCAACACACCCGCCGAGCTGAAAGCTCGCTATCCGTACCAGTTCTCAGGACCGATCATCTACATGAGCTTTGCCCGCGGCTGGTTTCAGACCTTCGTGCAGCTGTGCGATGACATTGATGTGACGCTGGGAGAGAACAAGCATGGCTTCCACTGGACCCAGATCAAGGAGAAGTTTGGAGTCGTTCGCGCGTACTACCAGCTCGAGCCTGGATTCAGCGATCGCGAGCCCGTTCTCCGGGAGAAGCTCATGGAGCTGAAAAACACAGCGGAGGCGAAGACTTCCAGGATCTGCGCGGCTTGTGGCGATCCGGGAAAAGTCGATCCCAAGACGGGCTGGCTGATCGCGCTGTGTCCGATGCATCGAGCTCAGCAGCTCGATGGAAAGCTCGAATCAATCTGGCTAAAGGATCACGAGGCCGGGTCATGACGCCGACATCACTTCGTGACCTGCAAGCCAGGTTCCCGTATCAGTTTTCAGAACAGTCGATGGGCGTTGAAGTCACCCGTGGATGGATGCCGATTTTTGTTCAGCTGTGCTTCGACATTGATGTTGCTCTGGCCTCGAACAAGAGAGGCTTTTACTGGAGACGCGTGAAAGAAAAGTTCGGGTCTCTGCGAGCGTCGTTTCGCCTGGCAGATGGCGTCTACGAGCAGGAGGAAGCTTTCGTGCGATCGCTCTTTGACCTGGTGGCCACCGCAGCAAAAAGCAGCCAGGCGATCTGCGCTTCGTGCGGCGAGCCAGGTCGACTAGATACCAACGATGGTTATCTCATCACCCTGTGTGAGACGCACCGAGACCGCCTCCTGGTGGGCATCGCCGTGCAGATCTGGCCTACGGACGAGGACGACAAGCGATGAGCGACATGCACGAGTTTGATCAGCAAAATGCTGAGGCCTTAAGGCGGCTCTGGTTCTTGGGCGATGTGCACGGCGAGTTCCGCCATGTCGGAGCTGCTCTGACGAAGGCGGCGGCCGAGTCGCGTCTGCCTTCTTGGTTGGTGTTCCTGGGCGATGTCGAGATCTTCGCGAGGAGCTTCAAAGACATCATGGCGCCGGTGCGCAAGGCGTTTCCATCGGTGCAAATCGCGTTCATTCACGGCAATCATGACGCTGACGATTACGACAACTGGGAAGCCCTGCACGATTGTGGCGATGCGGTTGCACTTCACAGCTACGTAGTGAATCTAGATGGGATCAGGGTTGCAGGGTTGGGCGGCAACTTCCAAGGACGGGTGTGGGCGCCCCCCTCCACACCGACGTTCTTGAATAAGGAGGCAGCCATGAAGCGCGGTCCGCATGGCTGGCGCGATGGTCAAAGACCCTCGCCGCGCTTTCATGGGGCGATTTACCCAGATGACGTCACACGCCTTGCCAGGCAACGAGCAGACATCTTGATCACGCACGAAGCGCCCTC
>JBBQSX010000034.1:0-24475 GCA_038213545.1 Burkholderiales bacterium | reverse complement strand
CCAAGCCTGAACAGCTCTGGATGCATGGGGATGGTCCGCGCTGATGAGGCTTTCTTGAGCTTCTGCCATGGCTCCGTGATTTCAAAGCGGATGCACCACATCCCAGCCACCTGCAGGATGTCAGCAGGCAGGAGCTGTGCAATCTCCGTGGCTCTGGCCCCAGTGAAGGCCCCGATGATTGGGCACCAGTAGGCAGCATCGAGGCCCGCATTCTGGACCCTGGGAACCTCGTAGCGTTGCCACACGGGGTGGCTGAACAATTCCACAGCTTGGGCGTCCTTCCAATCCTCCCGGATGGTCTTGGACTTCACAGCAACGGTGATTCCCTTCCACGGGTTGGCGGGGATGCGCTGGTAGTTGTTGACCTCGAAGTTCAACAGGACATGCACCCACGTCAGCAGCTTGTTGGTCCCGTGGTCGGACATCTCGGAGGCCATGAGCTTCTGCCTGAACTGGGAGCCATCGGCACGGGTGAGGGTGGACAGCACTGGGTCCCCTGTCATCACTTCCCACCGCTTCACAGCCAGCTCTGCAGCCCCCACGGTCTTGGGGGGCCTGTCTTTTTCGTGTGCCTTCCACAGGTCGAACACGTCCCGCAGCTTGAGCTGGGAGGCGAGCTTCCGTGATGGCTCCGTGGTGGCCCCGGTGCGCTGCTCGGTGAGGGAGGAGGGCGGTTCCTGCGCCGCTGGCGTGTCCACCGGCTCCCCCTTCACCCTGCTCTGGACCTTGCGCAGCGCATTCCCGTATTCCGTGGCCCACCTGTAGAGCATCTTGCGCAGCTCCTCGCGGTCATCAGGAAGAGCCAACCCATGGGCCTCGAGGTCAGCCTTGAAGCGCCCTTTGAGCTGCCCCAGCTTCGTCCCCGAGATGGCCTCGGTCACTTCGTCATCGAGGTCTGACAGCACGGCGGTCCATGCCTCACCACCATCGGACTCCATCCCCATGGACCTCATCTGTTCATCCGTGGAGAGCAGCTCACGGGCACCCTCACGGGCCACGAAGGTGACCTCCTCCAGCGTGGGGGAACGCTTTGGCAGCGCAGGGGGGAGCGGGGCAGTTGGCTCCAGTCCCAGCTCGTGCAGGAGGGTCTGGAAGTGGCCTTGGTAGTGCGCCCCCAGCTCACGGGCCATGGTGGCTGCTTGGGGGTGGCTGATGCGTCCGAGGGGCTCCGTGACCTCTTTGCGCCCGAAGGAGGCCACGAGGGGGGCCGGGACGCGGATGCGGAAGTAGTAGCTGTGGCCCTTCTGGACCAAGTGGGGGACTCGTTTTGCCATCGCTGTCATCCTGTCAATTCTCCCAGATGGGACCTCCCTGTGGGAAGGTCTGTGGGAAGGTTTCGGGACAGGCTGGTGGGAAAAAACCCAACAGTGACAGCACGTTGCGAGCTACATAGGGGAAATCTGCTCAGAATTTCCCACTGGCGGAGACTGTGAGATTCGAACTCACGGACCCTTGCGAGTCGGCAGTTTTCAAGACTGCTGGTTTAAACCGCTCACCCAAGTCTCCGGATGCGGTTGCAACGGCTGGATTTTAGCCTGCGATGGCTGCCGCCTCGTGCTGCGACCTGGGCAGCATGCCGCGCGTCTCGATGAAGCGCACCACCTCGTCCACCCCCGCGAGGGTCTTGAGGTTGGTCATCACCCAGGGGCGGCGTGCGCTGTCGGGGCGCATGCGGGCGGTGTCGGCCTTCATCACTTCCAGGTCAGCGCCCACGTGGGGGGCGAGGTCGGTCTTGTTGATGATGAAGAGGTCGCTTTTGGTGATGCCGGGGCCGCCCTTGCGCGGGATCTTTTCGCCGGCGGCCACGTCGATCACGTAAATGGTGAGGTCGCTGAGTTCGGGGCTGAAGGTGGCGGCGAGGTTGTCGCCGCCGCTCTCGATGAACACCACATCGGCGTTGGGGAACTCACCGAGCATGCGGTCGATGGCTTCCAGGTTGATGGAGGCGTCTTCGCGGATGGCGGTGTGCGGGCAGCCGCCGGTTTCCACGCCCATGATGCGTTCGGCAGGCAGCGCGCCGCTCACGGTGAGGATGCGCTGGTCTTCCTTGGTGTAGATGTCGTTGGTGATGGCGATCAGGTCGTAGCGGTCCCGCATGGCCTTGCACAGCATCTCCAGCAGCGTGGTTTTGCCCGATCCAACCGGGCCGCCGATGCCCACACGCAGGGGAGGCAGTTGCTTGGTGCGGCGTGGGATGTGGTGCAGGGGGGTCATGAGCGGAACAGGCGTGAGTACTGGGTTTCGTGGCGGGCGGAATGGATCGCCAGCAGTGGCATGAAGGCCTGACGGTCATTGTCGTGCAGGGCGATGGCGTGGTCCACCGCGGCCGGTATCTGCTGCGCCAGCCGCGCGAGCATGCGCTGGCCGGCGCTCTGGCCCAGCGGCACCGATTTGATGGACGCCTGCACCATGTTTTCGCACCAGCCGAAGGCGTAGCCGACCAGACTGTCGTGCACGCTGGCGCCGGTGTTGGCGGCAGCGCATGCGCAGGCCACGGGGTAGGTGGGTGGGTCGAGCCTTGCGCCCTGAAGTCTTTCAAACACACCGTTGCCCAGCTCGCCGAGCTGGCGCGCCCACTCCATCAGTGAGCGGCCCATCTGCTCGCTCTGCAGGCGGAATTCGAGCGTCTCGCGGGTGTGCAACACCCATTGGTTGAGCACGGCAATGCGGGCCAGGTCGCTCGCACGCCAGGCGGGAATGGCCTGCGCCACCACCGCCAGATCGCTGCGCGCCAGACCCAGATGCAGTTGGTCGAGGAGCCAGCCTGCGGCACTGGCTTCGTCGTGCACCAGGCCGGCGTCGACCGCTGATTCGAGCCCTTCGGAGTACGAAAACCCACCCACCGGCAGCGCGGGAGAAGCAAGCCAGAGGATCTGCAGCAGGCTGGCGGCCGAGCGCGGCGCGGCCCCGGGCTCAGCCGTGGGCATGTTTGTGGTCGGATCCGTGGGCATGTTCATGGGCATGCGCGTGCCCATGGTCCGCATGGTGGGCATGGCCGGGCGCCGCCGCGTGGTGAGCGCCGTACGCGCCGGCCTCGGGCTCGAAGGGTTCGCGCACTTCCACCACCGTGAGGTGCATGGCGCGCAGCATGTCGGCCAGCACGTGGTCGGGTTCGATTTTCAGGTGGTCGGGGCGCAGTTCAATGGGCACGTGGCGGTTGCCCAGGTGGTAGGCCGCGCGCATGAGGTCGAAGGCCTGCTCGTGGGCCGGGTGGTCGGGGCAGGCGGTGATGCGCAGCACAGGCTGGGGTGCGGCCACCACGCTCAGGAGCGAGCCGTCTTGCGTGACGAGCACATCGCCACCGCGCACCACGGTGCCGCGCGGCAGGAACACACCCACGTGGCGTTCGTCGGAAGCCACGGTGTCGAAGCGGCTTTTCTGGCGGATGTCCCAGTCCAGCACCAGCTGCGCGGCGCGTTGCACCATGGTGCGGGCCAGGCCCTGGCCTTGCGGGATGAGTTTGGAGGCTTGCAGCATGGAAACGCCGTTCAAAACAGGAAGTACCGTTGCGCCATGGGCAGGCGTGTGGCGGGCTCGCAAGTGAGCAGCACGCCGTCGGCGCGCACGGCGTAGGTTTGTGGATCGATCTCCATTTTTGGCAGCAGGCTGTTGTGCACCATGCTGGCTTTGGTCACGCTGCGGCAGTCGCGCACCGCGTCCAGCGTTTTGCGCAGGCCGTAGCGCTCGCCCACACCGGCGGACAGCGCAGCCTGTGAGACAAAGGTGAGGCTGCTTTTCGCCATGGCGCCACCGAAGCTGGCGAACATGGGGCGGTAGTGCACCGGCTGCGGCGTGGGAATGGACGCGTTGGGGTCGCCCATGGCGGCCAGCGCGATGCTGCCGCCCTTCAGGATGAGCGCTGGCTTCACGCCGAAGAACGCGGGCTTCCACACCACCAGGTCGGCCCACTTGCCCACCTCGAGCGAACCCACGATGTGCGAGATGCCGTGGGCAATGGCCGGGTTGATCGTGTACTTGGCGATGTAGCGTTTGACACGGAAGTTGTCGTTGCGTGTGAGGGCTTCGACAGGCTCAGCCCGACCCTTCGACAGGCTCAGGGCGAACGGCTCAGGTGCGAGCCAGCCTCGTTGAGACTTCATCTTGTCGGCCGCCTGCCACGTGCGGATGATCACCTCGCCCACGCGGCCCATGGCCTGGCTGTCGCTGCTCATCATGCTGATGGCGCCCATGTCGTGCAGGATGTCCTCGGCCGCGATGGTCTCGCGGCGGATGCGGCTCTCGGCGAAGGCCAGGTCTTCAGGGATGCCTGCGTCGAGGTGGTGGCACACCATGAGCATGTCCACGTGCTCGTCCAGTGTGTTCACCGTGTAGGGCATGGTGGGGTTGGTGGAGCTGGGCAGGAAATTGGCTTCGCCCACCACGCGCATGATGTCGGGCGCGTGGCCACCGCCGGCGCCTTCGGTGTGGAAGGCGCAGAGGCTGCGGCCCTTGGTGGCGGCGATGGTGTCTTCCACGAAACCCGATTCGTTGAGCGTGTCGGAGTGGATGGCGACCTGGGTGTCGGTGTCCTCCGCCACATCAAGGCAGTTGCTGATCGCGCTGGGCGTGGTGCCCCAGTCTTCGTGCAGCTTCATGCCGATCACGCCGGCCTTGATCTGCTCATGCAACGGTCCGGGCAGGCTGGCGTTGCCCTTGCCCAGAAAGCCCAGGTTCATGGGCAGGCCGTCGGCGGCCTGCAGCATGCGTTCGATGTGCCAGGGGCCGGGCGTGCAGGTGGTGGCGAAGGTGCCGGTGGCCGGGCCGGTACCGCCGCCGAGCATGGTGGTGATGCCGGAGGTGAGTGCCTCGTCCACCTGCTGCGGGCAGATGAAGTGGATGTGGCTGTCGATGCCGCCAGCGGTGACGATGTTGCCCTCGCAACTGATCACCTCGGTGCCCGGGCCGATGATGATGTCCACACCGGGTTGTGTGTCCGGGTTGCCGGCCTTGCCGATGGCGACGATGCGCCCGCCTTTCAAACCGATGTCGGCTTTGACGATGCCCCAGTGGTCGACGATGACGGCGTTGGTCATCACCGTGTCCACAGCGCCTTCAGCGCGCGTTCTTTGCGATTGGGCCATGCCGTCGCGGATGGTCTTGCCGCCGCCGAACTTGACCTCTTCCCCGTAACCGCCAGCGGCCAGGGTGAAGTCTTTCTCGATCTCGATCATCAAGCCGGTGTCGGCCAGGCGCAGGCGGTCGCCCACGGTGGGGCCGAACATGTTGGCGTAGGCGCTTCTTGAAATCGTGGTCATGTCAGTGGTGCTTCGCGTGTTGTGCCGAACCGGTTGCAGAAACCCGTTCGCCCTGAGCCTGTCGAAGGGCTCTTGCGATGCGTGTGTGCAGGGGCTTCGACAGGCTCAGCCCGAACGGAGGTGGTTTGATATTCGGCTGCTTCACTTCAGAGCTTCCCTTGTGTCAAACCACGAAAACCGAAGACGATGCGGTCGCCCGCATAGTCCACCAGCTCCACCGTGCGCTGCTGGCCGGGCTCGAAGCGCACAGCGGTGCCGCTGGCAATGTTCAGCCGCATGCCACGCGCAGCGGTGCGGTCGAAGTCGAGCGCGCCATTGACCTCTGCAAAGTGGTAGTGCGAGCCGACCTGGATCGGGCGGTCGGCGCCGTTCTTCACCACCAGGGTGAGCGTGCGCCGGCCGGGGTTGAGGGCGTGTTCGCCCTCGTCGGTGAAGAGTTCGCCGGGGATCATGGACATGCCTTTCAGTGCTTGCCGCTGGACCACCACAGCGCAACGCCCACAACCAACACCACACCGATGAAGCCAAGCGTGTCGGTGGAATGCCAGTGGGAGCCCAGGAGGCCGTGGCCTTCGTGGGCCAGAGCGGGTGCGCAGAAGGCAGCGGCGATGAGCAGGGCAGGGGTGAAGCGCATGGTGTTCTCTCAGGGAATGGGTTGGTGCACGGTCACGAGCTTGGTGCCGTCGGGGAAGGTGGCTTCGATCTGGATGTCCGGGATCATCTCGGCGATGCCTTCCATCACGTCGGCGCGGGTGAGCACGTTGCGCCCGTCGCTCATGAGCTGTGCCACAGTCTTGCCGTCGCGCGCGCCCTCCATCACGGCCGCGCTGATCAGCGCCACGGCCTCGGGGTAGTTGAGCTTGAGGCCTCTGGCCTGCCGCCGCTCGGCCAGCAGGGCGGCGGTGAAGATCAGCAGCTTGTCTTTTTCGCGTGGCGTGAGTTCCATGGTGGTTCGTGCGTTCCCGGTGGTGCTTGGGTGTTCTGGTCAGCAATTCCCGTGCCCCCGCGCGCCCGGGAAAACCCGGGCCACACGCCAGTGGCACGAAAGCTGCAGAAACGGCGTGTGACAACCATACCCATTGTTCCCATCCGCACCGCTCCCGCGGCCACCGCAGGACAGGAGCCCGGGCTCGACGCACCCCAGCGCATCACCCGCGTGCGCCGCGACTACAACAGCTGGGTGGGCAGCGAGACGATGGAAGACTATGCGCTGCGCTACACGCCGCAGCGCTTTCGCAAATGGAGCGAATGGCGCGTGGCCAACACCGCGTTCGGCGCGGCCTCGTTCCTCATCCTGGAGGCCGTGGGCGCCACTTTGCTGGTGCAGTACGGTTTTGTGAACGCCGCGATGGCCATCCTGTGCACCGGGCTGATCATCTTTCTGGCTGGCTTGCCCATCAGCGTCTACGCCGCGCGCTACGGGGTCGACATGGACCTGCTCACGCGGGGAGCGGGCTTTGGCTACATCGGCTCCACCATCACCTCGCTGATCTACGCCACGTTCACCTTCATTTTCTTCGCGCTGGAAGCGGCGGTGATGGCCTACGCGCTGGAGCTCGCGCTCGACATTCCGCCCGCCTGGGGCTATCTCATTTGCGCGGTGGTGGTCATTCCGCTGGTCACGCACGGGGTCTCGGCGATCAGCCGCTTCCAGGTGTGGACCCAGCCGCTGTGGCTGGTGTTGATGTTGGTGCCGTTTGGGGCGGTGGCGGTGATGGCGCCCGAGACCTTCACCAACGTGGTGCGATATGGGGGTGAATCTGGTGCCGGTGCGCTGTTTGATTGGCACCTGTTTGGTGCAGCGCTCACCGTGGGCATCGCGCTCATCACCCAGATGGGCGAGCAGGCCGACTACCTGCGCTTCATGCCCGCCAAGGAGCCGGGCAAGGGCCTGCGATGGTGGGTCGGGGTGCTGGCTGGTGGGCCGGGCTGGGTGTTGCTGGGCGTGCTCAAGATGCTGGGCGGGGCGGTGCTGGCGTATCTGGCCATCAGCCACATGGTGCCCACCGAGCGTGCGGTGGACCCGAACCAGATGTACCTCGCGGCCTACGAATACGTGTTCGCCGACTACGGCTGGGCGGTGGCGGCCACGGCGATCTTTGTGGTGATCTCGCAGCTCAAGATCAACGTGACCAACGCCTACGCCGGCTCGCTGGCCTGGAGCAACTTTTTCTCGCGCATCACCCACAGCCACCCGGGGCGCGTGGTGTGGGTGGTGTTCAACACCTTCATCGCTTTCATGCTGATGGAGATGAACGTGTTCCAGGCGCTGGGCCAGGTGCTGGGCGTGTACTCCAACATTGCCATCGCCTGGATGATGGCGGTGGTGGCCGATCTGGTGATCAACAAACCGTTGGGCTGGAGCCCCAAAGGCATCGAGTTCAAGCGGGCTTATCTGTACGACATCAACCCGGTGGGCGTGGGGGCGATGGTGCTGGCGTCGGTGCTGTCGATCACTGCGCACATGGGGTTCATGGGGCCCACCGCCGAGGCATTTTCGGCGGTGATTGCGATGGTCACCGCGTTTGTGACGGCGCCCTTGATTGCGTGGGCGACGCAGGGGCGGTACTACATTGCACGGGCTTCGGAGGTTGGCGATGTTGTGGTGGGTGGGCACGCGAGCCCTCACCCCCGCCCTCTCCCAGGGGGAGAGGGGACCATGCGGGGAGAGGGAGTCAAGGCATTTCACCTCGTACAGCGCTGTGTGATTTGCGAGCGTGAATACGAAGGGCCGGACATGGCCCATTGCCCTGCCTACCAGGGGAGCATCTGTTCGCTCTGCTGCACGCTCGACGCGCGCTGCGGCGATCTCTGCAAACCGCACGCCAAACTCTCGGAACAATGGATGGGTGCGCTGCGTCGCGTGTTGCCGCGCTCGATTTGGCCTTACCTTGAAGCGGGCCTGGCGCACTACATGCTGCTCATGCTGGTGATGGCGCCGGCGCTGGCGGCGGTGCTCGGGTTGTTGTACCGCCAGGAGGTGCAGGGGCTTGCGCAGCGCATGGGCCTCCTGGCCGACCCCGGTTTGCTCGATGCTGCCTTGCGCTCGGGCTTTGTGAGGGTGTACGCCGTGCTGCTGCTCATCACGGCCACGGTGGCCTGGTGGCTGGTGCTGGCGCACAAAAGTCGCGAGGTGGCGCAGGAAGAGTCGAACCGGCAGACGCGCCTGTTGATGCAGGAGATCGAATCCCACCGCCTGACCGACGAAGCCCTGCAGCAGGCGCGCCTGGCCGCCGAGCACGCCAACCAGGCCAAGACGCGCTACATCAGCACCATCAGCCACGAGCTGCGCACACCGCTCAACAGCATCCTGGGCTACGCGCAGCTGCTGCAGGAAGACACCGGCATGGCGCCGCACCGCGCGCAGGCCATCCGCGTGATCAACCGCGGTGGCGAACACCTGCTGTCGTTGATCGAGGGCACGCTGGACATCGCGCGCATCGAGTCCGGCAAGCTCGCGCTGGATGTGCGGCCCATGGCCTTCGCCGGTGCCATGCAGGAGGTTGCCGGCATGTTCGAGTTGCAGGCCAGCGCCAGAGGCCTGCACTTTGTGTTCGAAACCGGCAGCCGATTGCCCGATACCGTGCGTGCCGACGAAAAGCGCCTGCGCCAGATCCTCATCAACCTGCTGGGCAACGCAGTGAAATTCACCCAGGTCGGGCAGGTGCGGCTGCGCGTCACCCATGCGCGCGAGATGGCGCAGTTCGAAGTGCACGACACCGGCCCCGGCATGCACGCCCAAGACCTGGAGCGCGTGTTCGAACCGTTCGCGCGCGGGCAGAACGAAGCCGCTCCCGGGCCGTCCACCGGCACCGGCCTGGGTCTGACCATTGCCAAGATGCTCACCGACCTCATGGGCGGCGAGATGACGGTGCGCAGCACGCCAGGCGCTGGCTCGGTGTTCACCGTGCGCCTGTTTTTGCCCGAGGTGCACGGCGCGGTGCCGCCGCGTCCGCTCGTCTTGCCCGGTCACGCGGGCTACGAAGGTGCACGCCGGCGAGTGCTGGTGGTGGACAACGAAGAGGCCGACCGCGAGCTGATCCAGCGCTGGCTGGAACCGCTGGGTTTCGACGTGATGCTGGCCACCAGCGGTCTGGACGCTCTGGCCGTGATGGATGGTTTGAAGCCTGGTGATGCGGGTGCGCCCGACGCCGTGTTCATGGACCTGGCCATGCCCGGCATCGACGGCTGGGAAACCATGCGCCGTTTGCGCGCCAACGGCTGGGGCGGAGTGCCGCTGGCCATCGTGTCGGCCAACGCCTTCGACAAGGGCCTGGACAACGATCTGGGTCACCGGCCGCAAGATTTCTTTGTGAAGCCGGTGCGCCGCGACGACCTGCTCGGCTGGCTGGGCCAGCGGTTGCAGCTGGTGTGGATTGAACTGCCCCCAGCAGAGCTTGGCGTTGCCACGGCGCCAGCGGCGCAGGCGCGGCCGACGCACGCGGTCACCAGCGGGCGAGAATTCGAACCTTTGCTCGAACTCGTGCGCCTGGGCTACTACAAAGGCATCGTGCAGTGGCTCGACGATTGGGTGCAGGACCACCCCGAGCAGGCCGCGTTTGCGCAGCATCTGCGCACGCTCGCGCGCGAATTCCGCTTTGACGCCATCGAACAGCAGCTGCTGCAGCGCCATGTCTGATTTCGTGCTGCAACAGACCGACCAGCTCATCGTGCTGATCGTGGACGACGTGCCCGACAACGTGGCGCCGCTGCACGATGCGCTGGACGACGCGGGGTACACCGTGCTGGTGGCGCTCGATGGTGAGAGCGCCATCCGCCGTGCCACGCAAGCCTTGCCCGACGTGGTGCTGCTCGACGCGGTGATGCCCGGCATCGACGGCTTCGAAGTGGCGCGCCGTCTCAAGGCACAGGTGGCCACCGCGCACATTCCCATCATCTTCATGACGGGCCTCACCGAGACCGAACACCTGGTGGCCGCACTCGACGCCGGTGGTGCCGACTACGTGACCAAGCCCATCAAGCCGCGCGAGGTGATGGCCCGCATGGGCGTGCACCTGCGCACCGCCCGCCATGCGCGCCAGGGCGCGGTGGAGCGCAGCCAGGCGCGCAACGCGCTGGACGCGTTCGGCTACGCCACCATCACCGTGCGCGAGAGCGACGGCCGCCTGATGTGGCAAACACCGCTGGCGCGCGACCTGTTGCGCAATTACTGCGGCACCGAATCGCCCACCACACCACCGACCGTGCTGCAGTGGCTGCGGCGCCACCTGGGTGAAGCCAGCGAGCAGCGTGAGCCGCCCCGCCTCACGCTGGAAAACGGCCCGCGCCGGCTCACCTTCCGGTTGCACCAGCGCGTGGGCGATGAAGACGGGGAGGTCGATGCCGGTGGCGACTGGCTCATCGTGATGCAGGAAACGTCGGACGCCAGCGTGCTCTCCAGCGTGGCCGGTGCCTTTGGCCTCACCGCGCGCGAGGCCGAGGTCTTGTACTGGGTGGTCAAGGGCAAGATCAACCGCGACATCGGCGACATCATCGGCGCCAGTCCCGCCACGGTGAAAAAACACCTGGAGCGCATCTACGCCAAGCTCGGCGTGGAGACCCGCACCGCCGCGGCCGCGATGGCCATCAACCGCGTCCCACTGCTGCAGCCGCAGCACGGGGGCTGAGGCCCCGTGCCCCGGTTGGGGTGCGGACGCGCCGATCTGAACATTGATGCAAACCCATTGAAGCGGCGCTGCGACTGCCCGACACTGCACTGCGACATTCCCACACCACGTACAACAGCCGCCGCATACCCATGCCCCTGACAGAAACCGAACTTCAATCCTTGCGCGAGCGTTTCAGCGGCGGCGCCACCGAGACCCACGATCCCCGGTTCAAGCGCGTCACCGACATCATCTTCCCCGAGGGCGGCACACGCGTGGCGCCCTACGCGGGTGTACCCACGCTGCTGGGCGCGCCGCACCACCCGGTGGACGCCACCCAGCCCGATTTTGGCGACCTGCAGGTCGCGCTCATGGGCTCGCCGATGGACCTGGGGGTGAGCAACCGGCCGGGTGCCCGCTTCGGCCCGCGAGCGCTGCGCACCATCGAGCGCATCGGCCCTTACAACCACGTGCTGGACTGCGTGCCGGTGAAAGAACTTCGCGTGGGCGACGTGGGCGATGTGCCGTTTCGCAGCCGCTTCTCACTGCCCATGTGCATGGAAGACATCGAGCGCTGGTACCACAAGGTGATGGACGCGGGCGTGGTGCCGCTCACCGTGGGCGGCGACCATTCGTGCACGTATCCCATCCTCAAGGCCGTGGGCAGAAACGGCCCGGTGGGCATGGTGCACATCGACGCCCATTGCGACACCGGTGGCGAGTTCGACCAGAGCAAGTTCCACCACGGTGGTCCCTTCCGCCATGCCGTGCTCGACGGGGTGCTCGATCCCAAGCGCACGATCCAGATCGGCATCCGCGGATCGGCCGAGTACCTGTGGGAATTCTCCAAAGCCTCGGGCATGACGGTGATCCACGCCGAGGACATCAACCGGCTGGGCATGCCGGAGATCGTGCGCCTGGCGCGCGAGGTCGTGGGCGATGGCCCCACCTACCTGTCGTTCGACGTGGACGGTCTGGATCCTGCGTTTGCGCCCGGCACAGGCACGCCCGAGATCGGTGGGCTCACCACCCGCGAGGCCCTGGCGTTGCTGCATGGCCTGAAGGGCCTGAACTTCGTGGGCGGTGACGTGATGGAAGTGGCGCCGCAGTACGACCCCAGCACCAATTCGGCCCAGGTGGGCGCGCAGATGCTGTTCGAGATCCTGAGCCTGCTGGTGTTCAGCCCGCGGCTGCAGCGTGGGACTTCAGAAAGTCGTTGATCAAGGCCTGGAAACGATCGCGCCCGAAGCTGCCGAAATGCCCGCCGTGCACCACCGTCACGGGCAGTGCAGCCAGGCGCTGCATGGTCTCCACATAAACCGGCAAATCGGAGTGGTAGGCGTCGTCCACCAGCGGACCGTCGTACACCGCGTCGCCTGAGAGCAGCACGCCGGTTTTTGCTTCCCACAGGGCGATGCTGCCGGGTGAGTGGCCCGGCACATGCAGCACCTCGAACACCCGGTCGCCGAGATCGACCACGTCGCCGTGTTCCACCAGTTGCGTGGCAGGCGATGGCACCACCTGGTAGTTGGCCTGCTCATAGCCACCCGGAGGCAGGGCGGTGAACATGTCGACGATGGCGAAGCGGTCGGCCAGGTTCCAGTCACCACGCGGCTCGGCCAGGATGTGCGCCTCGGCTGGATGGCAGGCCCGGTGGGCGAATTCGTGGTGGTTGCCCACGTGGTCAAAGTGCGCGTGGCTGGCCACGGCCAGCACCTCACGCTCACGCAGCCACGGCACCTGTCCCACCAGGCTCACCACGCCCATGCCGGAGTCGATCAGCAGGTCGCGGTCGCGCCCGCGCACATGCCATATGTTGCAGCGGTAGAAGGGGTCGATGTGGTGCTCGTCGATGTGTGTGATGCCGTGCTCCTGTGGCCTCACGCGGTACCAGTCTTCGGCGCGGCACTGCGGGCAGTCGTGTGCACCGGGGTGGGTGGGGGTGTTCATGCTCAGTCCTCCAGGGGAACGATGCCGTGGGGGCGCACGGACACCATGATGTCGTCGCCCGGCGCGGGCGGCAGCCCACCGGGCAGGGCACGCGGGTCGGTCTTGGCCAGCAGCGGTTCCCCGCTGGCGCGGTGCAACAGGTTCACCCGGATGAAGCTGCCTTGGTACACCGTGTCCAGCACCTGGCACAGCCCCAGGGGGCGGTCAGCGGGGGTGGCAACACCGAGCACCAGCGCTTCGGGCCGCATCGCCACCGAGGCCACCGCTTCGCCCGCGAAAGACCCTGGCACCACCGAACTCTCGCCAAGAAAACGCGCTGCAAAACGCGTGCGGGGACGTTCGTACACGCGCTGCGGCGGGCCCATGTCTTCAATGCGGCCGTTGTTCATGATGAGCACCAGATCGGCGATGGCCATGGCCTCTTCCTGGTCGTGCGTCACGTGCACGAAGGTGCGGCCCTGGACGCGCTGGATGCGCCGCAGCTCTTCCTGCATCTGGCGGCGCAAGCTCAGGTCCAGCGCACCCAGGGGTTCGTCGAGCAGCAGCACGGCGGGTTCGATCACGAGTGCGCGTGCCAGCGCAATGCGCTGGCGTTGGCCTCCAGAGGCTGCGCCGATGGGACGGTTCTCAAATCCGCCCAGACCCACAAGCTGCAGCGCATCAGCCACCTGGCGGTTCATTTGTGCACGCGGCACGCCGCGCACCGACAGGCCGAATCCCACGTTGTCACCAATGCTCAGGTGGGGAAACAGCGCGTAGTCCTGGAACACGGTGGCCGTGGGGCGGCGTGCCGGTGGCATGCGGGTGATGTCTGTTCCGCCGAGCAGAACGCTGCCGCTGCTCGGCGGTGTGAAGCCGCCCAGAATCGACAGCAGTGTGGTCTTGCCCGAGCCCGAAGGTCCGAGCAACACCACATAGCTGCCCGCGGGCACGGCGAAGGACACGGAGGCCAGCGCGACCGACGCATCAAAGCGCTTGCCCACGTCTTCAATCAACAGTTCGGTGGCTTGGGTCATGGTCGGGCGCCGGTTCGGGCGCGTTGCTTCAGCATCAGTTCAAACAGGAGCGCAGCAAACAGCGACAGCACAAACACCAGTGTGCCGGCCGCATTGGTTTGTGGATTCAGCCCGGTGCGCAGCAAGCTCAGGATCACCACCGGCAGCGTCGGGTCGAAGGCGCTCAGCAAAAAGGCGACGATGAACTCGTCCCACGAAAACGTGACGCACAGCAGGAAGGCCGCCAGGATCACAGGCCGGAGCAGCGGCACCGTGACACGCCAGAAAACCTGCGACTCGGTGGCCCCCAGGTCGCGTGCGGCCATCTCCAGGCGGGCCTGCTGCGCGTCGAACTGGCCGTACACCACGGCAAAGGCCAGCGGCATGTTGAGCACCACATGGCCGATGCCCACCGCCCACAGCGACTTGTCCACACCCACCACCGAGAAGGCCACCAGCAGGCCCACGCCGATGACCAGGTAAGAGACCGCCAGCGGCATGAGCATGAGTGCCTCCAGCCAGCGCCTACCCGGGACCGGGTGGCGCGCCATGCCCCACGCGGCCAGCGTGGCCAGCAGCGTGGACAGTGCCGACGAACCCACGGCCACCAACAGCGAATGCCAGCCCGCGCTGGTGAGTTTGTCGCTGGTGAGCACGCGCTGGTACCACTGCAGCGAAGGCCCTTCAAACGGCGGCACCGGCACCATGCCGTCGTGAAACGAAAACAGCACCAGCACGGCCACCGGCAGGTAGATGAAGATGAACAGCGGCGTCATGACCAGCGCCGCCAGCCAGGGCTTGCGCGGCATCATTTGCGCACTCCGGTGAGCCAGCGCGCGAGCAACACATAGGCCAGCGTCACGCACAGCATCATGACCACCGACAGCGCGGCGGCCATCGGAATGTCGCCGCGCCGGGTGATCTGCAGCAGGATGAGCTGGGGAAGCAACAGTTCGTTGCTGCCGCCCAGAATCTGCGGCGTGACGAAGTCGCCGATGGTGACCACGAAGGTGAGGAAGGCGCCCGAGGCGATGCCCGGCGCAGCCAGCGGCAGCGTGATACGGCTGAAGGCCTGCCAGCGCGAGGCGCCCAGGTCGGCTGCGGCCATCAGCAGGCGCGGGTCTTGCCGCGAGAGGCTGCTGTAAATGGTGAGGGTGCACAGCATCACGAAGAAGTGCACAAAACCCGCTACCGTGGTGCCGCGGCTGAAGGCGAGCTCCAGTGGCTCGGTGGCCATGCCCAGTGCCATCACCGTGCGGTTGACCACACCATCGGGCGAGAGCACCAGCAGCCAGGCGTAGGAACGAACCACGTACGACGTCCAGAACGGCAGCACCGCCAGCATGAGCCACAGGCGCTGACGCTCGGGTCGCACCTGCGTGGCAATCACCCAGGCCAGCGGGAACGCCAGCAGCACAGACATGGCCGTCACGATCAGCGTCACTTCGATCGAATAACCCAGCGCGCTGGTGAACGTGGCGTCTGTGAAGAAGCGCCGGTAGTTGTCCAGGCTGGCCACGCCCTCGGCCGGGCCGCCGCCGGTGAAGAAACTCCACACCAGCATGGTGCCGAAGGGCAGCACGAAAAACACCACGCACCACAGCAGGGCGGGTGCGGCCAGCAGCAGGCCGCGCGCAGCGCTGCGCCGTGCCGCTGTGCCTTCGCCCGCCGAGGACCCCGCTGCGGCAGCCGTGCTCACTTCTTCTGCACGACCGACAGCCACATGTCCTGCATGGCCTTGTCGAGTGCGTCGCTGGGCGACGGGTAGGGGTACGACTTGGCGATGAAGCCGGTCTGCTCGTCCCAGCGCAGGGTCTTCTTCTGCGCAGCGGACAGCGTGGCCTTGCTGTTGGCCGGCATGCCCCAATAGCACGAAGACGTGGCCAGCGCGGCCTGACCTTCAGGCGACAGCACGTATTGCACGAACTGCGTGGCCGCGGCCTTTTTCTTCGAATCGGCCATCACGCCGATGGCCTGCTGCCAGCGGATACCGCCCACGTCGGGCAGCACCCAGTCGAGGTTGGGCTTCTCGGCCATCAGGCCGGCCACGGTGTACTCGCCACCGCCCACCAGCACGCCGATCTGCCCGGTGGCCAGCGCCGTCTGCGAGGTCACCACGTCACCCACCATTTTCGAGTTGGCCCGCATGGCCACCAGCTTGTCCTTGATGGCCGGCAGGTCGCTTTCCTTGAGGTCTTGCGGCTTCTTGCCCAATGCCACGGCCACCTGGCCAATGATGGGCAGGTAGTAGTCGTAGATGCCGATCTTGCCTTTGGCGCCGGCGCCAAAGAGGTAGTTGATGTCTTTGGCCTGCGCGGCCGTGACCTTGGTCTTGTCGTAGGCGATGGCGTTGTAGCCGAACTTCTCCGGCACCGCGTACATCTTGCCGCCCACCGTGTGGTACTCGGGCAGGCGCACCGCGGCGGGGATGTCGTTCATGGGAAAGGCCTTGGGGTCGAGCTCGGCCAGCAGCTTTTTCTCGACCACGCGGCGCACGTCGGTGGAGTCCACCACGAACACATCCCAGTCACCCGGTTTGCCCTGCCCGATGAGGGAGAGCGCGGTACCAGTGCCCTCGTAATCCTTGACGTTGACCTTGATCTTGGTCTTGGCCGTGAACGCCTTGAGAAAGGCCTCGTCGGTGTGGTCGCACCACACCAGCGCATTGATGGTCTCCTGGGCCTGCGCGGGCAGCCCCATGAACGCGGCTGTGGCCGCCAGCACAGCAAACGCCGCACGGCCCGGGCGGCTGGGCACGGCGGAAGGGAGGGAGCGCTTTGGGGTCATGGAAATCTCCGGCAGGTGGGTGGAGGGAGGGATGAATCCGGTCTTGGACAGCGAGTTCGCATTGAAGGGCCGACATGTAGGAAGGCGCTCTTGTCTAGCAAGACCCGAGCCAGTCTAGTGGGTGCACCCATGGCGCCGAATTCTGATATCTTGAAACGAGCATTGATCCAATGCAATGTTTGAAACCTGCACCATGCTCGGCAACCTCAACGACATCGACCTGCGCCTGATCCGCGTCTTTCTCGCCGTGGTGGACGCTGGTGGCCTCACACCGGCGCAGTCCACGCTCAACGTCGGCCAACCCACCATCAGCACCCAGCTCTCGGCGCTTGAGGTGCGCCTGGGTTACCGGCTCTGCGAACGCGGCCGCGCGGGCTTTCGGCTCACCGCCAAGGGGGAGCGATTCACCGAACTCTCGCGCAAGCTGCTCGGCGGCATCAACGACTTCACCGCCGCGGCGCGCCACATGGACCGCCAGCTGGTGGGCAGCGTGCACATCGGCCTGATCGGCCACATGGCGATCAGCCAGAACGCGCGCATCAGCGATGCGATTGCGCGTTTTCGCCGGCGCAGTGAATCGGTGCGGTTCACCATCTCCGTTCGCCCGCCCAACGAACTCGAGGAGCGGATGCTCGGAGGAGAGCTGCACCTGGCCTTTGGCTACTTCTGGCACCGCGTGCCACAGCTGGATTACAAGCCGCTGTTTGTCGAGCGGCAGGTGGCTTTCTGCGGTCGCGGCCATGCGTTGCATGGGCGAGCAGGCAGCGTGTCGGCTGAAGAGGTGCTGGACGAGGAGTGGGCGTGGCGCGGCTACCCGGTGCCCGAAGCGCAGGCCGCCATCACGCCCCGGCGCATCACCGCCGTGGCCGACAACATGGAGGCGGTGGCCATGTTGATTCTTTCGGGCAAGCACCTCGGTTTTCTGCCGGCTCACTTTGCCGCGCCTTACGTGGAGCGTGGCCTGTTGGCGGTACTCAATCCGCAGACCCTTTGCTACGACGCCACCTTCCACCTCGTGACGCGCTCGCGAAAGCAGCAAAGCGACATCGTGAGCGCGCTGCTCGAAGACGTGGAGAGCGCTTATGCCGGCGCCGATCCGGCTGAACTCGTGGCGTAGCAGCCGCGCAGCGTTGCACCGGCGGCCGGGCCCGGCGCTCATTCGGTGATGTTGTTGGCCTTGATGAAGGCAGCCCAGGTGGTCATTTGCTTTTCAACGAAGGGCTTGAACACCTCGGGTCCGCCGCCCACCAGCTCGATGCCCTGGGCTTCCAGTTTTTTGGCCACGTCGGGATTTTTCAGCGCGGCGGCCACCGCCGCGTGGATGCGGCTGGTGATGGCCGGCGGCATCTTGGCCGGGCCGATCACGCCCCACCAGGCGGGCGCGTCAAAACCGGGGAAACCGCTCTCGGCGATGGTGGGCACGTTGGGCATGTCCTTGGAGCGTTTGCTTGTGCTCACCGCCAGCGGCGTCACGTTGCCCGAGTCGGCGTGCGGCTTGATCAGGAACAACGAACCCACCGCCAGCGGCACGTGGCCAGCGATCGCGTCGTTCATCAGCGGGCCGCCGCCCTTGTAGGGCACATGCGTCCAGTCGAAACCAGCGTTCTTGGCCATCTGCGCGACCGCCAGGTGACCCAGGCTGCCGGTGCCGATGGTGCCGTAGCTGTTGGGCTTTTTCGCCTTGGCCTCGCTCACCAGCTGCGCAAAGCTGGTGATGGGCGAGCCCTTGGTGGACGCCAGCACCATGGGCGCCGTGCCGATCAGGGTGATGTGCTCCAGGTCCTTCATGGTGTCGAAGGCCATGGAAGGTTTGAGCGCCGGGTTCACCGCGTGGGTGTCGAACACCACACCGATGGTGTAGCCATCGGGCGCGGCCTTGGCGACCGCCGCTGTTCCGATCACACCCGAAGCGCCGCCGATGTTCTCCACGATCACCGACTGGTTGAGTTGCACTCGCAGCGCCTCTGCGAGGATGCGCGAGACCTGATCGACCGAGCCGCCCGGTGGAAACACCGCGATCACGCGCACCGGTTTGGCTGCGGGCCACTCCTGCGCCCAGGCGACCGAAGCCGAGGTCGCGATCACCGAGGACACCAGGGCGCCCACCACGAGTTTTTTCAACATGCTTGTCTCCATCGGGTTGTTGTGGGCACGATGGTAAGCATGCACACGCGGAGAACGAGAGATGGCTAACCCTAGGGGCTCAGGGCTGCACGATCAGCTCGGCCCGCAGCTCGCGGATGCGCTGGTCGATGTAATAACCGCCGTACTCGGTGTAGCGCAGGAACGGGAAACTGCAGGCCCTGCACGCCCACACCCCGCAGCGGTTGTAAGGGTGGTGGGCCAGCGAAATGGGTGCGTCGGCCGACCACGCATCCACCCCGGTGGGGCGGTGCTCGTCCAGCGTGGGTTCGTCGTCGCCCGGGAGCCAGAGCGCTCCCAGCGGCCGCAGCGCCGCACCGTCTTGCGAGGCAGGGAACGACTCCCAGCCCGGGCTGGCGTAAGGCCGGCAGGTGGGGCAAGGGGTGGATGCGGCGTGCTTCTGCGCAATGGCGCTCACCGCTGCCGGGGTCAGGCGTTCAAGGTCGGGTGGGGTGGGCATGGGGGGATGCTACTGGAGCCGCTTTTCTGTTCGTTGGCGTACCATGCCGCCCATGACGACCTTTGCCGACTCCCTCAAGAAAGAGATCGCCCGCGTGGCACGCAAGGAATTGCGCGACGAGATCGGTGCCTTGCGCAAGGTGTCCTTGCAACAGCGCTCCGATATCGCGGCCCTGAAGAAGCAGGTCAAGGCCCTGCAGACCCAGGTCAACCAGCTGGGCAGGGCGCGCCCCGAGCCGGTGCGCAGCGCACCACCAGCGGCCAGCGTCGCAGGCGCCGTGGCGCCCCGTGGCAAGCCCGGCCGCAAGGTGGTGTTCACTGCGGAGCGCCTGAAAACCCAGCGCGCCCGCCTCGGCTTCACCCAGGAGCAGATGGCCAGGTTGCTGGGTGTGTCGTCGCTCTCGATCTGGAAATGGGAATCGGGCGGCGCCATGCCCCGCGCCTCCCGTGTGCCCAAGGTCCTGCGATTGCTCGCCTTGGGCAAGCGCGAAGCGCTGGCGCTGGTGGCGACCGGATCGCCCTGAGGCCTGGCCCTCTGACCTCGCAGGTCAGGTTGCTCACCGGCGCACACAACTCACTGCCGGCAGCTCTGAAATCGGCCGACTTGGCGGCCATGCCGTCAGCCAGAGCATCGGCTTCGCTCGCTTCCTTGCTTTGCGCATGCTCGCGCACGTCTTGTGTGATCTTCATCGAGCAAAACTTCGGCCCGCACGGGGTTCCGGGTACGGGCGCGAGGTGTCGTGCACCACCACGCGCTCGCCACTGGTGAGCGCGATTTCACGCATGGGCACGCGTACACCGGGCATCTGACCGGGCACGTGCAGCTTCAGGGAGGGGGGAAAGACTCGCGGCGGTGACAGGTATTTATGCAAATCATTCGCATTTGCGATAAGCTCACGATCAATCCTTTTCGGTTCTCCTCACGCGAGCCTTTTCCATGCACCTGAAAACCACCCTGGCCGCCGCTGTTCTGGCCTTCGCCTTGTCCGCACAAGCCCAGACCGCCGCGACCCCGGCGAGCGTGGCTGCGAACTATGCCGCGCTGGTACACGCCAATTACGAAGATGTGCTCACCACCGCGCGCACCATGCAAGACGCCATCCGGACGTTCACCCAAGCCCCCTCGGCCGACCGGCTGACCGCCGCGCGCACGGCCTGGCTGATGGCGCGCGAGTTCTACGGCCAGACCGACGCTTTCCGTTTCTACGGTGGCCCGATCGACAGCGACATTGGCCCTGAAGGCCGCATGAATGCCTGGCCCATGGACGAGTCGTACGTGGACTCTGTGAGCGGCAAAAAGACCTCGGGCATCGTCAACAACCGCAAGCAAGTGCTGAGCAAAAAAGCGCTGGCCTCGCTCAACGAGCGCGGCGGTGAAGAGAACATCGCCACCGGTTGGCACGCCATCGAATTCATGCTCTGGGGTCAGGACCTGTCCGAAACCGGACCGGGCAACCGCAACTTTGAAGACTTTGTGGACGGCAAGGCCCCCAACGCGGACCGCCGCCGCCAGTACCTCACAGTGATTACTGAGCTGCTGGTGGACGATCTCGCCAGTTTGGTCAAGGCCTGGGCGCCAGGCCAGAAGGCGAACTACCGCGCCGGGTTTGAGAAAGGTGGTACCGAGTCGTTGCGCAAGATGTTCGTGTCACTGGGCTCGCTTTCGCGTGGTGAACTGGCCGGTGAGCGCCTCGAAGTGGCACTGGCCAGCCAGGACCAGGAAGACGAGCACAGCTGCTTCTCTGACAACACGCACCGCGATGCGGTGACCAACGCCAAGGGCATTGAAAACGTGTGGCTGGGTCGCTTCACGCGGCTGGATGGCAGCACCCTGCAAGGTCCCGGCCTGCGCGACCTGGTGACTGCGAAAGACCCAGCCTTGGCGCAGAAGACCACCCAGCAGATCAACCGTTCGCTGATGGCTGCCGAGGCCATTCCCGCGCCTTTCGACCGGGCCATCGCGGGGGCGAAGGATTCGCCGGGTCGCCAGAGCATCGAGAAGACCATCGCCAGCCTGATCGCCCAGACCAACGACCTCGTGGCATCCGCCACGGCGGTGGGCATCACCCAACTCAATCTGTCCAAACCATGATGCGCAAACCTGGGTGGGTGCTCGC
Organism: Burkholderiales bacterium; assembly: GCA_038213545.1. Lineage (GTDB taxonomy): Bacteria > Pseudomonadota > Gammaproteobacteria > Burkholderiales > Burkholderiaceae_C > Hydrogenophaga. The sequence goes on along the minus strand of JBBQSX010000034.1, from coordinate 3,164 downwards.
GTCAGCCGGTGCTGCGCTGCTGTTCGCCGCTCATGCACATCTGCAGGCAGCGCCCGGACCGGTTGATTCGCTGGGCGAGAAGCCTGGTGGCGACACCACCGTGCAGGCCAATGGCAAGAACGCGTTTTCCTTCCCCGCCGCCAACCTGTCGGACGAGGAGCGCACCCGCTTCGTCATCGGCAATTCTTTCTTCAAGCGCAACTGGGTCGAGGCACCGGCCTCCACCACCGCGCGCGACGGCCTCGGTCCGCACTTTCTGGCGCGTTCCTGCGCAGGCTGCCACATGTTTGACGGCCGTGGTGCTCCGCCGGCGTTCAGCAAGGGCCTGTCGGCGGAACAGCCGCTGGCGCTGCTGATCCGCCTGTCGGTGCCAGGCACCGGCGCGCATGGCGAACCGAAGCACGAACCGGTGTATGGCGAGCAGTTCAACACCGCCGCCGTTCAGAACGTGCGGCCCGAAGGCGAGGTGCGCATGCGCTGGACGCCGGTCTCCGGCCGCTTTGCCGACGGCACGCGCTACACCTTGCAGCAGCCGCATTACGAACTGCGCCAGCTGGCCCACGGTGCGCTGGACCCCCAGGCCATGATGAGCCCGCGCGTGGCACCGCAGGTGATGGGCGTTGGCTTGCTTGAGTCGATCGCCGAGGCCGACATCCTGGCCAACGCAGAACGTCAGGCTACCCAGCCCGGTCCCATCAAAGGCCAGCCCAACCGGGTCTGGGACGCCTTTGCCGAGCGCGTCATGGTCGGGCGATTCGGCTGGAAGGCCAATGTGGCCACGCTGGCGCACCAGACCGCCGGCGCGTTCAACGGCGACATCGGCATCACCTCGCGCCAGTTCCCTGATGAAACCTGCACACCGGTGCAGACCGATTGTCTGCAAGCCCCCAAGGGTTCGAAAGCCGGTCAGCCCGAGGTGGACGACGACACCCTCGGGCAGGTGGTCTTCTATCAGGCGATGCTGGCGCCGCCTGCCCGGCGCAACGCGCGCGATCCGCAGGTGCTGCGTGGCCAGCAGCTGTTTTCGCAGGCGCAATGCGCAGCCTGCCACCGGCCTTCGTACACCACGGCCGAGGGCCCGTTTCCCAGGCTCACCAGCAAAGCCCTTCAAGGTCAGACGATCTGGCCCTACACCGATTTGCTGTTGCACGACATGGGCCAACGCCTGGCCGATGGACGCCCTGATTTCCTCGCCACCGGTCGCCAGTGGAAGACACCCGCGCTCTGGGGCATCGGCCTGTTCAACGATGTGAATGGCCACACGCGCCTGATGCACGACGGGCGTGCCAACGGCGTGCTGGAAGCCATCCTGTGGCACGGCGGCGAGGCCGAGGCCAGCCGCCAGCAGGTGTTGCAGATGAACAAGCCTGAGCGCGCCGCGCTCGTCAAATTTGTGGAGTCGCTCTGATGAAAAAACACCGGATCCTGATCGGCCTGACCTTCACGGGCGCGATGGGGGCCAGTGCACTGGCCCAAACCGCACGGCCTGCCGAACCCGTGGTGGCCTTTCCGTACTACAACGCGGCACACGTCATGCAGGGCCTGCACCAGCGGGTTTTGTTGCCCAGGGCGCAGGCTTTTGTGGACGCATCGCGGGCATTGGCCAGCCAGACCGTCGCGCACTGCGCCGCCACCGCAGGCGCTCCCGAGCTGGCGGCTGTGCGTCAGCAGTGGCGGGCCACTTTGCAAAGCTGGGAGGCCTACTCCAGCGTGGCGGTGGGCCCGGTGCTGGAGCGGCGCTCGCAGCGCCAGATCGACTTCTGGCCGGTGCGCCCCTCGCTGATCCAGCGGGCCATCGCGCGCGAACCGCAGGGTGACAAGGCGATGGAACTGGTCGGCACACCGGCCAAGGGGCTGCCGGCGCTGGAGTGGTTGCTGTGGACCCGGCCGGTGCGACCCGCCACACCCGCCTGTGCCTACGCTGGGGAAGTGGCCCAGGACATCGCGCGCGAGGCCAGCGCCCTGCTGCAGGCCGAGACCAGTGCGGCCGCCGTGAACTGGGACGACGATGATGAAGCCGCCAGCAAAGGCCTGGCCGAGTGGATGAACCAATGGATCCACGCGCTGGAGCGCTTGAGCTGGGAGCAGATGCAAAAGCCGCTGAAGGCCGCTGCGCCGGGCGAACGCCCAGCCTACGCCCGAAGTGCCAGCAGCAGCGATGTGGCGAGCTGGCAGACCCAGTGGCGCGCGCTGCGCGAACACGCCGGCCTCACGCCGGAGCAGCGCCGTGAGCCACCGGTACCGGGCCAGTCGCTGGTGCCGATCGAGGCCTTGTTGATCGGCAAGGGACACCTTGCGCTCGCGACCCGCTGGAGCAAGGCACTGGACCAGGCGAACCTGGCCATGGCCAGCGCAGACCCCGCCCGCCCACCCAGTGTGTTGACCGCCGCGAAGTCGCTCAAGTCGCTTGAGAAGCTGCTGCAGGGAGACGTGGTCAAGTCGCTGGACATTTCGCTGGGTTTTTCCAGTGCCGACGGCGACTGAAGCCGTGGACCACCAGCGCCGACGCTGGCTGGGTGCATTGGCGCTCGGCGGCTTTCTGCCCGTGCTGGGCCATGCCGCCGGGTCGGCACCTCCTGCGGCGCAGATGCTGGCGGCATGGCAGAGCGGCGACGAGTACCGCGTCGGCCTGATCGGGCTGGGTGCGGGCACCGCCCGCGTGCAGAGTGAGTTGTCCGTGCCCACTCGGGCGCACGGCCTGCTGGTTGAGCGCGGCGGCAGCGCGCTGGCGGTGGCGCGCCGTCCGGGCGACTGGCTGGTGCGTTGGCACCCCGCCAGCGGCGCCGCCCAGTGGCGCTGGATCGAGGACGACCGCCGCTTCAACGGGCATGTGATGGACAGCCCCGACGGCCAGACACTCTGGACCACCGAAACCGATCTGGACACCGGGCTGGGCCGGCTCGCGGTGCGCAACGCACGCACCCTGGCCAAGACCGGCGAGTTCGCCACCCAGGGCATGGACCCGCACGAGCTGCTGGTGTTGCCGCAGCGCGTGGGCGATGTGCCTGAAGGCAGCCTGCTGGTGGCCAACGGCGGCATCGCGTCGCGGCCCGAAACCGGGCGCGCCAAACGCGAGCTGGAGCGCATGGACCCGTCGCTGGTGGCGCTGGACAGCGTCAGTGGGCGGGTGCTGGGCCAGTGGCGTCTGGACGATCCGCGCCTGA
>JBBQSX010000033.1:0-24730 GCA_038213545.1 Burkholderiales bacterium | reverse complement strand
GCGGCTGTCCGGCAACAAGCTGCTGATGATCCCGGCCACGTTCTACGTGAACGGCATGCGCTCCGTCCCGCTGGTGATGGTGATCCTCTGGTTCTTCCTGCTGGTGCCGCTGCTGATCGGTCGGTCCATCGGTGCCGAAGTGTCGGCGGTGATCACGTTCATTGCCTTCGAGGCGGCGTACTTCAGCGAGATCATGCGTGCGGGTATCCAGTCCATTCCCCGCGGTCAGGTCCACGCTGGCCAGGCGCTGGGCATGAGCTACGGTCAGAACATGAAGCTGGTGGTGCTGCCGCAGGCTTTTCGCAACATGCTTCCAGTGCTGCTCACGCAAACCATCATCCTGTTTCAGGACACCTCGCTGGTCTATGCCATCGGCGCCTACGACATGCTCAAGGGCTTTGAAGTAGCTGGCAAGAACTTCGGTCGTCCGATCGAAGCCTACCTCGCCGCCGCCGTGGTGTATTTCGTCATGTGCTACGCGCTGTCGTGGTCCGTCAAACAACTGCACAAAAAGATCGCCATCATCCGTTGATGCGTTCGTCACACAGGAATTGCCATGATTGAACTCAAGAACGTCTCCAAGTGGTATGGCAGCGTGCAGGTGCTGACCGATTGCTCCACCAACATCCAGAAGGGTGAGGTAGTCGTTGTCTGCGGCCCGTCGGGCTCGGGCAAGTCGACCCTCATCAAGACCATCAACGCGCTCGAACCCTTCCAGAAGGGCGAGATCACTGTCGACGGCGTGCCGGTGCACGACCCCAAGACCGATCTGCCCAAACTGCGCAGCCGCGTGGGCATGGTGTTCCAGCATTTCGAGCTGTTCCCGCACCTGTCGGTGACCGAGAACCTCACAATCGCCCAGATCAAGGTCCTCGGCCGCAGCCCTGAAGAAGCCAAGAAGCGCGGCCTCAAGATGCTGGACCGCGTGGGCCTGTCCCTCCACAAGGACAAGTTCCCGGGCCAGCTCTCGGGTGGCCAGCAACAGCGTGTGGCGATTGCACGTGCGCTGTCCATGGACCCGATCGTGATGCTGTTCGACGAACCTACCTCGGCGCTCGACCCCGAGATGGTCGGCGAGGTGCTCGACGTGATGGTCGGCTTGGCCAACGAGGGCATGACCATGATGTGCGTCACGCACGAGATGGGCTTCGCCCGCAAGGTCAGCAATCGCGTGATCTTCATGGATGTGGGCGGCAAGATCCTGGAGGACTGCTCGAAGGACGACTTCTTCGGCAAGCCCGAGGCGCGGCAGCCGCGCACCAAGGATTTCCTCAACAAGATCCTGGCGCACTGAGCCGTTCACCAAATACTGCCGGGGCGTTAGAGACACGCCCGTACCGGCTGCCTAAGCTTCCTCCAACTGCCATGTGGCAGAGACCGCAACCACGTTTTTCTTGGCGGGGCGTTGCTCAAATGGAGGGTTCCCATGGTGAAAGCGTCTTGTTTGCTCCGCTGTTTCGTTGCTTCGACCATTTGCTGGGGTGTCGGGGTCCATGCCCAGTCCACCCCTGTACTTGACCAGATTCGAGCGAATGGAAAGCTGGTGTTGGCCCACCGGGAGTCGGCGGTCCCGTTCTCTTACGTGGACGAGCAGAAGAGGCCAATGGGCTACGCGCTGGACATTTGTCGAAGACTTGCTGTGGCTCTGCAGCAGAAACTGGGGCTGTCCCAGCTGGCGGTTGAATATGTCCAGGTCACGCCGTCCAACCGCATTGAAATGGTGGCGCAGGGCAAGGCCCATATGGAATGTGGCTCCACCACCAACAATGCGGCACGCCGCGAAAAGGTGGAATTCACCATCCCCCACTTCATCACTGGTGCGCGACTGTTGGTCAGGTCCGCCAGCCCGGTGGATCGGCTGGACCATCCCGCCCTCAAAACTGTGGTGTCCACCCGAAACACCACTCCGCTGGCGGCGTTGCGTCGGTTGAATCTGGAGCGATTGCTCAAGCTGCAGATCCTTGAGGCGGATGACCATCAGCAGGCAGTGGCCATGGTGGAAAGTGGCGAAGCGGAGGCCTTTGCGATGGACGATGTCCTGCTCTTTGGCCTGGCCGCGGGGCGCCCCGATCCCAAGGCATTGAAGGTGGTGGGACGCTTCTTCACCACCGAGGCTTTGGCCATCATGCTGCCCAAGGACGACCCCGCCTTCAAAAAGATCGTTGACGATGAGATGCGCCGGCTCATCTACAGCGGCGAGATCCACACCATCTATGCCAACTGGTTCGAAAAACCCATTCCGCCCAAAGGCACAACACTGAACCTCCCCATCAGTTACCTCTTGCGCGACTTCTGGAAATACCCTTCCGACAAGGTGACTCTGTAGGCCGGGCGGTTTGCGACAATCGGGGCATGACCGCATCGAACCCCAAACTCACCAGCAGCCTCACGATCACCCGTCCCGACGACTGGCACCTGCACGTGCGCGATGGCGACGCCCTGCGCACCGTTGTGCCGCACACAGCCGCCCAGTTTGGGCGAGCCATCATCATGCCCAACCTCAAGCCGCCGGTGACCACCGCGGCACAGGCCGTGGCTTACCGCGACCGTATCCGCGCCGCTGTGCCAGACGGCATGAGCTTCGAGCCGCTGATGACGCTCTACCTCACCGACAACCTGCCAGCCGAGGAGATCGCGCGCGCGAAAGACGCCGGTGTGGTTGCGGCCAAGCTCTACCCTGCGGGCGCCACCACCAACAGCGATGCCGGCGTGACCGACATCCGCAAGACCTACAAGTCGCTGGAGGCCATGCAGCGCGCCGGCCTGTTGCTGTTGGTGCATGGTGAAGTCACCACGCCCGACATCGATCTGTTCGACCGCGAGGCGGTGTTCATCGACCAGCAGATGATTCCCCTGCGCCGCGACTTCCCCGAACTCAAGGTGGTGTTCGAGCACATCACCACCAAAGAGGCCGCGCAGTACGTGGCCGATGCCGGGCCGTTCACAGCCGCCACGCTCACCGCGCACCACCTGCTTTACAACCGCAACGCCATCTTCACCGGCGGTATCCGCCCTCACTATTACTGCCTGCCAGTACTCAAACGCGAAACCCACCGACTCGCGTTGCTGGCAGCGGCGACCGGTGGTAGTGACCGGTTCTTTCTTGGAACCGACAGCGCGCCCCACGCTGCCCATCTGAAGGAACACGCCACTGGCTGCGCCGGCTGCTACACCGCGCATGCCGCGATCGAGATGTACGCCGAGGCTTTTGACTCGGTGGGCGCGCTCGACAAGCTCGAAGCCTTCGCCAGCTTCCACGGCCCGGCTTTCTACGGCCTCCCGCGCAACAGCGGCAGCATCACCCTGCAGCGCGAAAGCTGGACCACCCCCGAGAGCTTCCGCTTCGGCGAGGCCGACCTCAAGCCGTTGCGCGGTGGGGAAGCGCTTCCCTGGCGCCTGCAGGCCTGATGCTTCCTGGCGACTCGCCGGACTGGTCCGAACCCTGGTTCGCGCCGGTTGCAGCCCAGGGCCGCGCCGTTCAAATTCAGCTGGACGCGGGACGCGCCCTGCCATGCATCCTGAGCGCGCTGTCGAATTGCCCAGTGCGTTTTGTTTCGCAGACCGAACTGCCCCACGGCACCGCCTACGAGCAGTACATCTTCGACACCGGTAACGTACCCACCCGCCACAACCTGCACGACTTCTTCAATGGCTTGTGCTGGTTGCGCTTCCCGCAGACCAAGCTGCAGTTGAACCAACTGCAGGCCGCAGAGATTGCAGCGGCTGGCGTGCGTGGGGTGCGGGGCCCGCTGCGGGATGCGCTCACGCTGTTCGACGAAAACGCGGCCCTGCTGCAGGCGCCCGACCCGCTGTGGGACGCGCTGAACGCGCGCGACTGGTATCGCTTGTTCGTCACCTTGCGCCCGCTCTGGGCGCAGGCGCGCCTGGTGCTGTTTGGCCACGCGCTGCTGGAAAAACTGGTCACGCCCTACAAATCGATCACCGCCCACGTATTTCGCGGGCCTGTGCCCATGTCCCTGGGTGACGACCTCTCTGATTGGGACGCTTGGCTGGCGCGGGTATTGAGTGCATCTGTGTTGGCCGCCAAACCGTTCACACCGCTGCCGGTGCTCGGTGTGCCCGGCTGGTGGCCAGCCAACGAAGACGCCGGGTACTATGCCGACGCGAGCGTTTTCCGCACGCCTCGGCTGCCGTTTGACGGCAGTGTCCAACCCGAAACCCCCGCGGGCGCGCCTTGATTTCGAGCTGCCCAGCCCCATACTGAATTCTCGGTATCATCCGCCGGCCTTCCCGGTGCGCCAAAGACTGGTGGACAAAGGGGGCGGGAACCTGCAAGACCCAGCCGGGTCAGAAGCGCAGTCCGGTAGCCCTCTGACACCGCTGCACCATTGGAGAAAACATGAAACGCATCCTGCTGTTCGTCCTGACCAACTTTGCCGTGATGGCGGTGTTGTTGATCACCACCCGTATTCTGGGCGTGGATCGATTCCTGACTGCGAATGGCCTGAACATGACGGCGCTGGCCGGGTTCTCGCTCGTCATCGGTTTTGGCGGCGCCATCATCTCGCTGCTGATCAGCAAGCCCATGGCCAAGTTCAGCACCGGTGCGCGCGTGATCAGCCAGCCGCAGACGGCCGACGAAGCCTGGATCGTGGAGACGGTGCGCCGCTTCGCCGACAAGGCCGGCATCGGCATGCCCGAGGTCGCCATTTTTGAAGGCGCACCCAACGCGTTTGCGACCGGCGCATTCAAGAACTCGGCGCTGGTCGCCGTGTCCACCGGCTTGCTGCAGAACATGACCAAAGAGGAAGTCGAGGCCGTGATCGGCCACGAAGTGGCCCACGTGGCCAACGGCGACATGGTCACCATGACGTTGATCCAGGGCGTGATGAACACCTTCGTGGTGTTCCTCAGTCGCGTGATCGGCTACGCGGTGGACAGTTTCCTGCGCAAGGGCGACAGCAACTCGTCAGGCCCCGGTATCGGCTACATGGTCACCACCATCGTCATGGACATCGTGCTGGGCTTCCTGGCCGCCATCATCGTGGCCTGGTTCAGCCGCCAGCGCGAATTCCGCGCGGATGCCGGTGCCGCGGGCCTCATGGGCCGCAAGCAGCCCATGATCAACGCACTGGCCCGCCTGGGTGGCCTCACTCCCGGCGAGCTGCCCAAGACGATGCAGGCGCTGGGCATCACCGGTGGTCTGGGCAAGCTGTTCTCGACGCACCCGCCGATTGAAGAGCGGATCGCAGCCCTTCAGCAGCAAGGCTGACCGGGTCCCGATCCTCAACAAAAAAGCGACCCTCGGGTCGCTTTTTTTGTTGTTCGCCTGAGGCCGCATAAGCCGGGGCTTACCTTCGCTCCCAGCGGTCGTGGTCGCGGTAACCTTCGCGGAACCGGCGGTCGTCGTGCCGATAGCCCGGCCGGTAGCCATTGATGTAGACCACACCCGGCGACACCTGGTAGCGCGGGTAGTACTCGGTGCCAATGGTGATGCGGGTGTTGGACGGGTAGTACTCGGTCTGCGGGCGGTAGATCGGGGCGTTGTTGTAGACCGGTGGGGCGTAACCCTGAGGGGGCAGGGCGTCAGCCGGGGACACATTGAGGCGAATGGTCGGGCCCGGGTCCTGCGGCATCTGCACGTTGTACTGGCGCCCGGCGTATTCGTAGACCACGTTGTAGGCCACGGTGCGGTTCTCGTAGAAGGTTTGCGTGCCGCACTGGCGGTAGCTCTCGGTGTAGGGCTGACCGGGGCCTTCAACGCGGTTGCCGATGATGGCGCCGCCGATGAGACCGATCACGGTGGCAGCTGCACGGCCGCTGCCGTTGCCAATGGCGTTGCCCGCAGCACCTCCGGCAATGCCACCGAGCAGGGCGCCAGCGCCCGACGGCTGGCCCTGGTAGGTCACGCGCTCGTCGCTGCACATCTCGCGGGGAACAGCCACTTGCTGCACCACCGGCGTGCTGCTGATCACGCGGCCTTGTTCCTCTTGCGCATGCGCAACACTGGTGCTGCCCCATGCCAGAAAGCTCATCAAGGGGAGCAAAACGGGAAATTTCATGGCGAACTCCTGATAACAACGCCGAAAGTGTGCGCCAGGGCAGTCAATCCGTGATGCACAGCTTGTAAAGATTCGTCACGCCGAGGGCGATTTCACGCTGTGGCGCTGGGTCTGTGGGTTTTCAGCAGATTGAGCACCAGGGCCTCGGCCACCTTGAGGCCGTCCACCCCGGCCGAGAGGATGCCACCGGCATAGCCTGCGCCTTCGCCCGCCGGGTACAGCCCGCGTGTGTTCAGGCTCTGGAAGTCCTCGCCGCGTGTGATGCGCAGCGGCGCCGAGGTGCGAGTCTCCACGCCAGTGAGCACAGCGTCGGCCATGTCGTAGCCTTTGATTTTGCGGCCGAACACCGGCAGCGCTTCGCGCATGGCCTCGATGGCGTAGGCGGGCAGGGCGGGGGCGAGATCGCCCAGCTTGACGCCCGGCTGGTACGACGGCACGACCTCGCCCAGCGTGCTGGACGGGCGCTGGGCGACAAAGTCGCCCACCAGCTGGCCCGGGGCCTCGTAGGTGCCGCCGCCGAGTTGGTAGGCACGGGCCTCCAGTTCGCGCTGCAACACGATGCCGGCCAGCGGGTGGGTTCGGCCTTCACTGGCGAGCCCAGTGGCCTGCACGGCATAACGCATGCCGTCGTGCTCGCCAAAGGCGGCGGTCCACAGCGGTGCGTCCTGTGGAAAGGTTTGCGGGAAATCGATCGGTTCGATACCCACCACCAGGCCCGCGTTCGCGTTACGTTCGTTGCGCGAGTACTGGCTCATGCCGTTGGTGACCACGCGCCCCGGCTCCGAGGTGGCCGCCACCACCATGCCGCCGGGGCACATGCAGAAGCTGTAGACCGCGCGGCCATTTTTCGCGTGGTGCACCAGTTTGTAGTCGGCCGCGCCCAGCAGCGGGTGGCCGCTGTGGCGGCCCCAGCGCGCGCGGTCGATCACGCCCTGCGGGTGCTCGATGCGAAAGCCCACCGAGAACGGCTTGGCTTCCATGAACACACCCGCGTCCCACAACTGCGCGAAAGAGTCGCGCGAGCTGTGGCCCAGCGCGAACACCACACGTTGCACCAGCATGTCGATGGTGTCGCCGGTGTCCAGGCGCCGCACCCGCAGCGACGCGATGCGCTGCTCGCCGCCGTCTTGTGCGAGGGTGAGACCGCACACGTGGTGCTGAAAGCGGATCTCGCCGCCCAGCGCGATGATCTTTTCGCGCATGGCTTCCACCACGCGCACCAGCTTGAAGGTGCCGATGTGCGGGTGTGCGGTGTAGAGGATCTCGCTGGGTGCGCCCGCGTCGACAAACTCCTGCATGACCTTGCGGCCGAGGAAGCGCGGGTCCTTGATCTGGCTGTAGAGCTTGCCGTCGGAAAACAGACCGGCACCGCCTTCGCCGTACTGCACGTTGCTCTCGGGGTTGAGCACGTGTTTGCGCCACAGGCCCCAGGTGTCCTTGGTGCGCTCACGCACCGGCTTGCCGCGCTCCAGCACGATGGGCCTGAAGCCCATTTGCGCCAGGGCCAGCGCCGTGAACAGGCCGCAAGGGCCGAGGCCGACCACCACCGGGCGCTCTGCCTCATGGTGCGGCCAGCCGGCCGGCGCATGGCCGGGCGGGTGCCAGGCCATGTCGGGTGTGGGCTGGATGTGGGGATTGCCAGCGTGTTGCGCCAGCAAAGGGGCCTCTTGCGCGGGATCGGCCAGCGTCACGTCGACGATGTAGACCGCGAGCAGGTCGGCTTTGCGCGCGTCGAAACTGCGTTTGAAGACGTGGAGGTGCGCGATCGCCGCGGTGGGCACGGCGAGCGCGGCTGCGGCCAGGCGGGTCAGGGCCTCCACAGGGTGCGGCGGCGGTTCGCGGTCGAGGTCGGTCTCGGTGGGCGCGTCGGCGGCGCGGCGGTGCTCGGTCGGCACGTCGGCCAGGGGAAGCTTCAGTTCTGAGAGTCGGATCATGGTGGCGGGTGGCTTGTGGCTATCAAGCAATCCAGGGCAAAGCCGCCATTGTCCGATACCTTCAGGGCACCACCAGGGTGAGCTTGGGGAAGTAGCGCCGGTAGCGCACGGCATCGCGCGTGAGCAGCTGCAGCTGGTTCACCCAGGCATGGGCGCCGATGTAGAAGTGGGGCATGGGCGAGGGGTCGGTGCCGCTGTGCTGGCGGTAGAGTTTGAACGCCTGACCGGCGAGAAAAGCGGCGTCCCAGGGCAAGGCCTGGCGTTGCAGTGGCAGGTGGGCCAGGGTGGTTTCCAGATCGGCGGCCGTCTCGAAGCGGGGACTCACCTCGGCGAGGATCAAAGGGTTGATGAACAGCGGCCCTCGTTGTGCGCAGCGTTCCAGTTGTGCAATCGACCAGTCGGCCCACAGGGAGTCGTCGGCCAGCACGTCGATCAGCACGCCGCTGTCGACCAGGGTTCCAGCGATCGGGGCTGGCTGCAAGTAGCGCGCGTCCGGCTCGCGGGCGAGTGCGCTTGCGTTGTTCCTGTGGTGTGCCATCAGCCGCGCAGGTACTTCATGAATTCGTCGGTACCCATGTGCTTGAAGGCACTGGCGTTGGCGCTGCCGCGCGCCCGTTCGAAGGCTCGGCGCGCCGGCGATGCCGTGGCCACGGCCGCTCGCATGAGCACGTCGCCGTTGGGCAGCACCTCGAAACTCACCTCGCCATGTGGGTGCAGCCGCGCCTGCTCGCGCACCGCCTGCGGGATGGTGACCTGTCCTTTGCTGGTGATTTTCACGATTCTTACCTCCGTAAAGTAAGAATCCTACCGGGCCACACGAGGTGCCACAGCCAGGGGTATCCGGGCAGGCGGGATAATGCTGCCGTGAAGCGCGCCAGGCCGTCGCTGGCACTGCCTCGAAAGAGGACCCGAAAGGGGGTGCTGGAGGAACGTCCGGACTGCACAGGACAGCGTAGGAGGTAACACCTCTCCACCGACAAGCTGCAAGGCCCTAAGGTGAGGATCAGAGCAACAGAGACGAGCCGCTTCAGTGCGGGTGAAACGGGCAATCTCTACGCGCAGCAATGCCAAATAGGCCAGCCTGAGGCGACACGGTTCGCCGTGTTGATGAACCTCGTGGTTCCGCGAGGAGAGTTGGCGGGTAGGTAGCACCGAGCCGGGTGGGCAACCCCCGGCCCAGATGAATGGCGGTCACATCCAGGGCAACCTGGATGCACAGAATCCGGCGTAACGGCGCGCTTCACACTTATCGATCAAGCATGCGGCAGGCCATTGCTCAGGGCAGGCCGCTTGGCCACGGCGCGCAGTCCATCCAGGTCGAGGATGTGGATGCGACCGCGCTGGTAGTTCACCAGCCCCGATTCCCTGAGCTCAACTGCGGCCAACGTCACACCCGCGCGACGCACGCCGAGCATGTCGGCGAGGTGCGCGTGGGTGAGCAAGAGATCGTCGTGTCCGTTGCGGGCATGGCTCAGAACGATCCAGCTCGCCAGACGCGCTTTGATGTCGTGCGTCTGGGAAGCCGCGGCCAGCGATGCGACCTCCTGCGAAAATCCCCACAGATAGACGGCAAAGGTGCGCAGCAGTTGGACACGGCGCGCAACCAGCCGTTGCATGGCTACACCGTCAGCGCGAAAGGCCTTGCCGCCACGCTGCACTTGCAGGGTCAGGTTGCCAGCGCCCAGGCCGAGCGCATGTTGAAGCCCCACGGCGCCTTCGTGGCCGGCCAGCCCCACGGCCAAGCCGCTGCCGTCGGTGTGGCGCACCACCAAGGCCACACTGGCGCTGGTCAAAAAATGCACATGCCCGTTGGGCGTGTCAGGCGCTGACAGGATGTCGCCCGTGTGCAGATCGACCGGCTTGCAGTGGCGCTCGAGCAGTCTCTGGTCGTCGGTGGCCAGTTGGGCCACCAGGCCATTGTTCGTGAGGGTCACTGGAGCTCCCGATCTGTATTCTTTTTCAACGCTTCAACGGAAGTGCCATGGCCGAATGGCCGGTACAAATGTGAGCATGCACACATGAAGTGTAAATGGCGAGTGCACTGAAGCGCTGTCAGTTTTTCCGAACACCTGTGCCGCCGGACGCACTGCATGAGCATCCACATTGGAGTTCAACGCGGGGCTCACAGCCCATGTGGTTGGTACCGAACATGTTCACGGGTCTTTGCCCACGCAATGTCAGCCGCCGGGTCATGCTGGCCCCGCACCCAGGCGCGCCCTCGGCCGGGAGCACACATTGCCAGCCGATCATCCTTCCAACCTGCTGCTGGCGGCCCTGACGCACAGCGACCGGCTCAACGCCGCGGCGGTGGTCAAGGCCGTTGTGGGTCGTTTGCTCTCGCTCACCTCGCAGATTTCGCAGACGGCTTTCTGCCAGCAGCACCACAACGTGGAAGAGCGTCTGGCGCGTTGGTTGCTGACGGCTCTGGACCGGCTGCCCGGCCATGGGATGACGATCGACCTGGGTGAGCTGGCCGGTGTGCTGGGCATGTCTGGCGAAGCCATGGCGCGTTCTTGCGGTTGCCATGCGCCTGCCCGGGGCGCGGTGAACGCGTTGCGGCTGCAGCCGGTTTGACCGGCCTGTTGCTCAGAGCAGCCGGGGCATGTAGCCGGTGCGCAGGGCGTGCGCCCAATCGTGCCGCCCGTTTCTGGCCGCCAGCTGGGCAGCCGCTTCGGCGTCGTAGGGCACCGAGACCAAAGCGGCGTGCCACTGTCCATCCACCTTCTCTGCGATTGCATAGTGCGCGTCGGGGCTGCCGTTTTCCACCCGGTGGTAGCTGGACAGCGGGTGCGCGCGGCTGACGTCGTAGGCCGGCATGCCAACGGCGCCCGGGTTGACGATCAGCAGGCCGGTGGCGAGGCGCACGACCCTCGCAATGTGGGAATGGCCACAGGCCAGCAGGCGCACGTGCGGCGGTACACGGCCACCCAGACGCTCCGCAATTTCATGTGCCAGCGCTGTGCGGATGCCCACGCCTTCGGCTGTCTCCAGAAGGTATTCCACGTTGCTTCGGGGTGTGCCGTGGCACGCGGCCACTTCAGCGCCCAGACGTTCTTTCCACAGTTCGCCTGTGTGCAGGCGCGCATCCAGCGGATCCTGCAAGGCGGCCAGCCACCACCGGCAGGGATCGTCCAGTTCCCCCGCGGCAAAAGCGTCCGAGGTGCTGCGCTCACCGGTGGCGACCTGCAGTACCTGGGGATCGTGGTTGCCCGCAATTTGCAGCCAGTTCTGGCGCATCAGGAAGTGGGCGGTCTGCAGGGGCATCAAGGGCCCGCTGACCATGTTGCCCAGGTTGATCACTTCGTCCACGCCACCGCGTCGGGCGATGTCGGCCACCACGGCTTGGAGAGCCGAGAAGTTGCCATGCACATCGGACATGATCGCGATCTTCATGAATGCTCCTCAGAGGTTGAAACCGCCCAGGCTTTGCAGCCGCTCAACGTGGGCCAACAGGGATCGTTTGGCCACGGGCCACAGCCGTTCAGGCACATCGTCGTAGGCCAGTCGGACCCAGTCGTCTGGTGTTCCCTCAGGCGACGCCTGCATGGCTCGAGCGACTTTGGCTTCGCGCTGCAGGCGGTGCGCCTTCAGGTGCGCAATGGCCGCCAGCGCGCCGCCTTCGACGGGCGCACTGGGGTTGTCGGCACTGGCTCGCAGGTCGCCCAGCACGTAGCCATGCGCTGGCAGGATGAACTCGACGCTGTGCGCCTTGCAACGCTCGGCCAGCTTGTCGAGCGAATCCAGGTAGGCCCCCATGCTGCCGTCGGGCGGGTCGATCACCGTGGTGCTGCCGTTGAGGATGTGGTCGCCGGTGAACAGCAGGCCATCTTCCACCAGCAAAAGGCACAGGTGGTTGGCTGCATGGCCGGGGGTGTGGATCACTTCCAGCGTGTGCGAGACCGTGGTGTCCCCGGCCTGCCCGATGAGCATGAGCTGCTCGCCGTCGGCCAGCGAGCGTTCGGGCGTGAAGCGGCTGTTCTCGCGCGAGGTCGGTGCGCTCGGCAGGCCCAGGATGGGTGGCTTTTCAAGGCCGGCGGCCACACACAGGGCCTGCAGCCGCGGCGCGCCGGGCGAGTGGTCGGGGTGCGAGTGGGTGCAGACGATGGACTGTATGCGCCCGCCGGCAGCGCGCCACAGCCGCTCGATGTGGGGCGCGTCGTCCGGGCCTGGGTCGATCACGATGTGGCCGCTGGCCGGGTCGCCCACGATGTAGCTGTTGGTGCCCGGGCCGGTCATGAAGCCGGGGTTGGGTGCGGTCAGGCGCTGCACGTTTTTGAGCAGTTGCACCGGGTGCTCGTGCTGCCAGTCCAGGCTGTGCACGATCTGGCCGTCGGGGCAGACCAGGGCGAGTTCGCCGAACGGCGGCTCGTGTTCCATGTGGCGCGACTCTGCGCCGTTCGTGATGCCGGCACGCGGGCAGCTGGTCCACAGCGGTTCCTCGTTGCAGGCACACGCGTTCAGCACGGCCTGCACGGTGGCGTAAGCCTGCAGGCGTTCGAGCGTTCGGATGGTGGGAAATATGATGAAAAAGCCGCCAGCATGGTGGCGCTGAAGCGCGTCGGCCGGGCGCACCCAGACCGGCTCGAACTGCTCGGCCTCGTCGGCCACCGGCGCCTGGCCTTCGGGCATGCGCGCCACAAGGAAGGGCACGTCGAAGCGGCGCGGCAGGTCGCGATCGGTGATCCAGTGCGCCAGCACGAACACGTTGGCGGCGTCGAGTGTGAGGCCGTGGGCCTGGCACTGCGCGGCAAACGGTGCCTGGCGGTCGAGGGTGGCGATGTCGCTGTCGTCCACCGGCATGCCGTCAGCCCGGTGCGCGAGCAGCACGCCCAGCTCTTCGTAGCTCTCGCGGATCGCGGCGATGGCCTGGGTGAGGTGCAGATCGCTCTGCGTGGAGCGGCGGGTGGAGATGCTGTGGGCCTGCTCATCGGTGGCGTCGATACCGCCGCCGGGGAACACGTAGGCGCCGGGCGCGAAGCTCGCCGACATGGAACGGCGCGTCATCAGAACTTCAATGCCGGGCTTTGCGGGGTCGGTGCTGTCGCGAAGCAGCAGCACGGTGGCGGCGGGCCGCACGGCGGCGAGGTCGCGGGCGGGGTGCAGGAGTTGGGTGGGTCTTGCCATGGTGGCATTTTGCGGGAAGCGTGCCCGCTTCTGACGCCACGTGCAAGTGAGCCCCGATAATGATTCCATGCATATCCGATTCACCAAAATGCAGGGCGCGGGCAACGATTTCGTGGTGCTCGACGAAACGCGTGGGCGCCTGGGCCTCTCCGCAGCCCAGTACCGCTTTCTCGCCGACCGGCATTTCGGCGTGGGCGCCGACCAGATCCTGAGCGTGCGCGCCACGCTGGAGCCCGGGCTTGATTTCGAATATGTGATCCACAACGCCGACGGCGGCGAGGTGGAGCACTGCGGCAATGGCGCGCGCTGCTTCGTGCGCTTTGTGCACGACAAAGGCCTGAGCCTGCGCAACCCCCTGCGCGTGAAAGTCGCCAACGGGGAGCTGGAGCTGCACGCCCACGCCGATGGGCGTGTGACGGTGGACATGGGGCCACCCGTGTTCGCGCTGGACCGCGTGCCGTTCAATGCCCAGGGCCTGCAATCCGAACCCATGGGCAATTTCGAGCGCTGGCCGCTGGCCCTGCCGTATGCGGGCGATGTGCCGGTGGCCGTACTCTCCATGGGCAACCCGCACGCGGTGATGATGGTCGACGACGTGAAGACCGCGCCGGTGCAGGCCTGGGGTCCGATGGTCGAGCGCCATGAGCGGTTTCCCCAGCGCGTCAACGCGGGCTTCCTGCAGGTCGTGAGTCGCGCGCAAGTGAAGCTGCGGGTGTTCGAGCGCGGCTCTGGCGAGACGCTGGCCTGTGGCACCGGTGCCTGTGCCGCGGTGGTGGCGGGTATTCGCCTTGGCCTGCTCGACGCGCGCGTGGACGTGCACACTCACGGCGGTGTGCTCACCATCGAATGGCAGGACAGCCGCCGCCACGACAACGCGGTGTTCATGACCGGCCCGGCCACCACTGTGTTCGACGGCGAGATCACCATTCCCGACATCGGCTGAACCCAGCCCGACCCACCGACCCATGAACAACAACATTCCCCCCATCACCGAAGACGACATCGCCAACTACCTGGCCAACACGCCCGACTTCTTCGAGCGCCACGCCAGCCTGCTGGCTGCCGTGCAGCTGACCAGTCCCCACGGCCACCGCGCGGTGAGTCTGCAGGAGCGTCAGGCCGAGATGCTGCGCGAAAAGATCAAGGGGCTGGAGCTCAAGGCGGCCGAGATGATCCGCAACGGCCACGAAAACACCACCATCTCCGACAAGCTGCAGCTCTGGACCCGGGCGCTGCTGCTCACCCGCGAGTCCGCAGAGCTGCCGGTTGTGGCGGTGCGCGAAATCGCCAACCAGTTCATGGTGCCGCAGGTGGCCATCAAGGTCTGGGGTGTGGCGCCCGAGTTTGAAGACCAGTTGTTTGCGCAGGGCGCCAGCGACGACGTGAAGGCCTTCGCCTCCTCGCTGACCCGACCTTACTGTGGTGCCAACCCGGGGCTGGAGGCTGCCGGCTGGCTGGACGATCCGTCGAGCGCAGCGTCGCTGGCCCTCATTCCGCTGCGCGCCGGCATCGCGCCGCAGGCGTTCGGCATGCTGGTGCTGTCCTCTGGCGACCCGCAGCGCTTCGCCAGCGACATGGGCACCGACTTTCTGGAGCGCATCGGCGAAATCACCAGCGCGGCCCTCTCACGGCTGCGTCCCGAATAAGGTCCCATGAACTTGCCGGTGCACGCCGCCTCCGAAGCCCCGACGGGTGACGATGCTGCGCTGGTGAAGGCTTATCTGAACCACGTCAAGGTGGAGAAGCGCCTGGCCGATCGCACGGTGGTGCTCTACACACTCGATCTCCAGCGCCTCACTGCCCACGCGGCCGAAGCGCGGGTCGGCCTCAAGGAGGTTCAGAGCGCCCACATCCGCCGCTGGATCGCGCAGATGCACAGTGCCGGGCGCAGCGCGCGCGGCATCGCACTCATCCTCTCGGGTTGGCGCGGCTTTTATGTGTGGCTTGGGCGACAGGGTTTGACAGGCCACAACCCGGTGCAGGATGTGCGTGCGCCCAAGGCTGGCAAGCCCCTGCCCAAGGCGCTGGGCGTGGACGAATCGGTGCAGCTCGCCTCGCATGTGGAAGAGACAGACCACCCCTCGCTGGAAGCGCGCGACGCCTGCATCACCGAACTGCTGTACGGATGCGGCCTGCGCATCGGCGAGCTGGTGGGGCTGGATGTGGCGGCCAGCGGCAGTGCCCGTGGCTGGATCGACGCGCAGGACGGTGAAGCGCATGTGCTGGGCAAGGGTTCCAAGCGGCGCAGCGTGCCGGTGGGCCAGGCCGCGCTGGCGGCGCTGGCGCGCTGGCTTGAGCAACGCGCCACCTGGGCCGGCGAGGACGCGGCCCTGTTCATCGGTTCGCGCGGCCAGCGCCTCACACCGCAACACATCCGCGTGCGCCTCAAGCGCCGTTCGCGCCTGGCCGGCCTGGCCACGCCGGTGCACCCGCACATGCTGCGCCACTCGTTCGCCAGCCACGTGCTGCAGTCCAGCGGCGATCTGCGCGCGGTGCAGGAACTGCTCGGTCACGCCAGCATCAGCACCACGCAGGTCTACACCCGGCTGGACTTTCAGCACCTGGCCAAGGTGTACGACGCGGCGCACCCGCGCGCACACGCCAAGGGCAAACCGCCCAAAGGCTGAGGCACTTGAGGGCGGGGCCGACAATACCCGCATGAAAATCATTCGCCTCAAGCCCGGCAAAGACCGCTCCCTCCTGCGCCGCCACCCCTGGGTGTTCGACGGCGCCATCGCCAAAGGCGGTGGTGATGCAGGCGAGACGGTGCGCGTGGAGAGCGCCGAGGGGCAGTTCCTGGCCTGGGGCGCGTTCTCGCCCGCATCGAGCATCCGCGTGCGCGCTTGGAGCTTTGACGAGGCCCAGCGCATCGACGCCGACTTCTTGCGTACCACGCTGGCGAGCGCCATTGCGCTGCGCGGGCGCCTGGGCATCGAGAGCGACGGCGTGCGGCTGGTGCACGGCGAATCCGACGGGGTTCCCGGCCTCATCGTCGACCGTTATGGGGACACACTCGTGGCCCAGTTCACCGCCTGCGGCGTGGAGCGCCACAAACAGGTGATCGCCGACGCGCTGATCGAGCTCACCGGTTGCCCGCGGCTGTACGAGCGGTCCGACACCAGCAGCCGCAAGCTCGAAGGCCTGCCCGAAGTCACGGGCTGGCTGCGCGGCAGCGGCCCCACCGCGCTTGTGTTGCGCGAACACAGCTGGCAGCTCGGTCTTGACATCGCGCAGGGTCACAAGACGGGCTTTTATCTGGACCAGCGCGACAGCCGGCTGGTCTGCAGCCAATACGCACAGCGCCTGCAGTTCAAGCAGATGCTCAACTGCTACAGCTACACCGGCGGCTTCACCGTGGCTGCGCTGGCCGGTGGAGCAGGGCACGTCACCTCCATCGATTCGTCTGCCCCCGCCTTGCAGCAGGCCGCAGCCAACGTGGCGCTCAATGGCTTTGACGCCGCGCGTGCCAGCTTCATGGACGCCGATGTGAATGCCTCGCTGCGCCAGTTCGTGGCGGAGGGCCGCCAGTTCGACGCCATCGTGCTCGACCCGCCCAAGCTCGCCCCCACCGTGGCCCACGCCGAGCGCGCTGCCCGTGCCTACAAGGACATCAACCGCCTGGCCTTCAAACTGCTCACACCCGGCGGCGTGCTGTTCACGTTTTCTTGCTCGGGCGGCATCGGGGTGGAGCTTTTTCACAAGATCGTGGCCTCGGCCGGGCTCGATGCCGGTGTGGACGGAGCGATCCTTCAGCGCCTGGGCGGTGCCAGCGACCACCCCATGACGGTGAATTTTCCCGAGGGCGAATACCTCAAGGGCCTGGTCGTCATGAAAAAACAGCAGTGAGTGCAGGGCCAGGGGGGCTCGCATACACTTGCGCGCTTCTTCCGACCGCCCACCTCCGACTCCGTCGCGCCTGCCATGTCCCTCATCCCCGCCACCATCCTCACCGGCTTTCTAGGTTCGGGCAAAACCACGCTGCTCAAGCGCGTGCTCAGCGAGGCGCACGGCCAGAAGATCGCGGTGATCGAGAACGAGTTCGGTGAAGAGAACATCGACAACGAAATCCTGGTGGCCGACACCACCGAGAACATCATCCAGATGAGCAACGGCTGCATCTGCTGCACCATCCGCGACGACCTGCGCGCCACATTGCACGATCTTGCCGAGAAGAAGCGCAAGGGCGAGCTGGATTTCGACCGCGTGGTGATCGAAACCACCGGCCTGGCCGATCCCGGCCCGGTGGCGCAGACCTTTTTCATGGACGACGAGGTGGCCGAGCAGTACCTGCTGGACTCCATCCTCACCCTGGTGGACGCGAAACACGCCGCGCAGCAACTCAACGACCGCCAGGAAGCGCGCCGGCAGGTGGGCTTTGCCGACCAGATCTTCATCAGCAAGGCCGATCTGGTGAGCGCCGAAGATCTGGACGCGCTGACGCACCGCCTCAAGCACATGAACCCGCGTGCACCCATGCGCGCCACGCACTTCGGCGAGGTATCGCTCAAAGAGGTGTTCGACCTGCGCGGCTTCAACCTGAACGCCAAGCTCGACATCGATCCGGACTTTCTCAAGGCCGAAGACCACGACCATCACGATCACGCGCATGGCGAGCACTGTGACCATCCCTCGCACCAACATGATCATGATCATGATCACGACCATGGCCATGAAGGGCGGGGTCACCACCACCACCACGACGACGATGTGAAGAGCTTCGTCTACCGCGCCACCCGACCTTTCAACCCCGCCAAACTGGAAGATTTCCTGGGCGCCATCGTGCAGGTCTATGGTCCGCGCATGCTGCGCTACAAGGGTGTGCTCGATATGGACGGCACCGATCGCAAGGTGATCTTCCAGGGTGTGCACCAACTGATGGGCAGCGATCTCGGGCCGCCATGGGCCGAGGGCGAACAGCGCACCAGCAAGATGGTGTTCATCGGTATCGACCTGCCGCGGGACATCCTGGTGCAAGGTCTGGACCAGAGCTTGGTCTGATTTCCGCGCAACCGTGCTGTTTGTCTCGCTTCTCCAACGGCTGGGTTTCCCCTCTCGACCGGATTCCGGGAGCGCCGTCGCCACGTCGTTACAATCGCGCCCCATGCCGGTGGCCCGGCGGTCTTCCAGTGCAGGTGCTCGCCAACGGCTGAGTTCCGGTTCCGGTAAGGGTATAACCTCCCATCCGGCGGCCACGCCGACACAGGTTGATGCGGCCCAACCCCGCACACCGGACCCGGATCAAGCACCGTCAGGCACTGAGAGGAGACCCGTTGTGAAAGCCCCGGCTACCAAGTCAGCGAAACCAGCCAAGTCCGCAACAGCGGGTGCAAAAGGGCGCTCGTCGGCGGCCAAGGCAGCCGTGCCTCCGGCGCGCAAGCCGTTGACCAAGAGCGCCGCAAAACCGGCCGCCAAGCCTGTCGTGAAGCCTGCACCCAAAGCGGCGCCCAAGCCCAAGGCGAAAGCCCCGGCCAGGGCAGCTGCGAAAGCAGTCGCCAAAGCGACCAAGCCGGTGGCCAAGGGGACTGTCAAACCGAAGGTAACTGCTCCGATCCAGAAAACCGCCAAGCCCGCTGCGAAAGCTTCCCCCAAGCCAGTGGCCAAAACCACGGCTTCGAGCAAACCCGTCGCCGCTGCCAAGAAGGTGGCTGTACCGGTCAAGCCCACGCCTTCCCGCACACCAGCGGTCAAGTCCATTCCGGCGAGTTCCGCCAAATCCAAGGCACAGCCCGCCGCCAAGGCGGCTGTTCCCACCGTGACCTCTTCTGCTCCCCGGGCGGCCGTTGCCGCCCCCGTCTCCAAAGCTGCCAGTGTCAAGCGTGCACCGGCGCCAGCCCCTGTGATTGTTGAGCCAACACCCCGCCCATTGGGCAAGCGCGCGGCCAAAAAAGTCATGATGGAGCAGATGACCCAGGCGGCGGTGGTGCCCACCCACGCGCCCGATGCTGCCAAAGCGACCTTTTCCCACACGAACGAACGTGCTGTCATGACCCCTCCCGTCCCCTCCTCAATCCAGAAAGACCCCAAACGGGCCAACAACTGGAAGACCTTGCCCGCCGATCAGTTGACCGATCAGGACGTGCAGGCCATGCCCGACAGCGAATACATGAGCGACCTGCAGCTGGCCTACTTCCGCCGCAAGCTCTCGCAGTTGAAGGCCGACATGCTGGCCAATGCCGGCGAAACCACCGAACACCTGCGTGAAGACACCGTGGTGGTGCCCGATCCGGCCGACCGCGCCACGATTGAAGAAGAGCACGCCCTGGAATTGCGCACACGCGACCGCGAGCGCAAGCTGCTCAAGAAGATAGAACAGGCGATTGTCCGCATTGACTCGGGCGACTACGGTTACTGCGAAGAGACCGGTGAGCCCATCGGTGTGGGGCGTCTGATGGCTCGGCCGACCGCCAGCCTCTCGCTCGAGGCCCAGCAGCGGCGCGAGCTCAAGCAGAAGATGTTCGGGGACTGAGCCCTTCCCACCGACTCCGAACCCGACTCCTTTCCGGCACCCAACCACCCATGTCCAAGGACGATTCCAACGGCGGCTTTCTCTCGAAGGTGGTGAAGTTCGTGCGTCACCCCACCACGAGCTGGGCAGATCTGGACACGCGCCAGGCCGATCGCGAGAGCGAGTACAGCAAGGCGGCGCTGAAGGAAATGATCGAGCGCAAACGGCGCAACGACTTCGTGCGCAAGCGCGAGTTCGACATGCTGCGCAAGATCCGCAGCCGCGAAGGCACGAGCCCCGAAGGCCCGGGCATGCGACCCTCGTTTTTCCAGAGCAGCCTTCCCTCCAAGCCCGATGACCGCGCCGAGACGCTGAAGAAGATCGACGAGATCGAAGCCCAGATGTCCATGCAGTGGTGGAAGACCAAAGGACCAGACTCGCTGGTCAGCACCGGCTCCAGCCTCAACGCTGCGGCCAACAACTCGGGAGGCTCGCCGCTCAAGTCCAAGGACGAACTGCCACCGGCGGTTGCTGCACCGGATCCTCAAGCGCGTCAACGCCAGGCCCAGTACGACGAGACAGAACCCGCGCCACTGCCCCTGGCTGCCGGCAAGGTACTTCCCGGCTCCTCCGCCGCGCTCGACACCCGCAACCCTGCCTTGACCCGACAAGCGTCGGCTGGCACAGCGGGCGGGGCTGCACACGGCTCGAACCGCACCGGCCTGATGGCGCCTACCCAACCCAGCGAACTCAGCAGTTCGAACTCCAGCAGCGGTACCTTTTCCGCGTCGCAGTTTTATTCGCGTGATGTGCAGGCGATTGTCCAGGATCCCGACGTCGAAGAGGCCGCGATCCGTTTCGCGAACGGGGATGACGCAGGCGCCGAGCAAGGCTTGATGGAAGTCCTGGGTGAGGGCGGTTCCAAGGTTGACGAAATCGACGACTGGCTGGCCCTGTTCGACCTGTACCGTGCCACCGGGCAGTTAGCGCCCTTCGAAAGCCGTGCGGTGGATTTCGTCAACCGGTTCAGCCGCTCAGCCCCCCAGTGGTACGACATGCCGGAGACGGTGTCGTCGATGGCCGGCAAGACCTTCACACCAACCGCCAGCAACAACCGAGCGGTCTGGGTGAGCGAAGCAGAGCTGGATGCCCACGCGGTCGGAACCTTGCAGAACGTGTTGCTTCGCGCCAAACAACCGTGGGTGCTCGACTGGACGCCCATGGAGTCCATGGATCTCAAGGCGGCGCGTGCCCTGTTGGGCATCTTCACGCTCTGGGGGGACCAGGACGTGGAGCTGCGGTTCCTGGGCTCAGCGGTGTTCCGCGATCTGCTCAAGAACTTCACGCCCTCGGGTCGCCGCGACGTCGAGCAGCTCTGGTGGGAACTGCGCATGGCTGTGCTTCGCGTGATGAACCGGCCCGACGAGTTCGAACTGACAGCGCTGGACTTCTGCGTGACCTACGAGGTCTCTCCGCCAGGTTGGGAAAAGCCACGTTGCCATGTCACGTCGATCGCGGCCGATCGCTCGGAAGACGTGGGCCAGTCCGTGCTCGGAGAAGCCGTGCTCGAATCGGTGCCCTCGGCCTACCCAGGGGAGTCGGTGCTGGAAGGGCAGACGTCCGAATTCAACCAACTTGGTCTGGTAGAACTCTCGGGCGAGATCCGCGGCGACCCTCAGGCCACGCTGGACATGCTGGAGCGCCGCCTCATGGGCGCCGACGTGTTAATCATTTCCTGCCGCAACCTGATCCGGGTGGACTTCTCGGCCGCGGGCACCTTGCTCAACTGGGTGTCGAAACACAATGCAGAGCACCGTCTGGTGCAATTCGTGGACGCCCACCGTCTGGTCTCGGCCTTCTTCCACGTCATCGGCATCACCGAGTACGCCAAGGTCGTGGTCCGCAACGACTGACCCGCACTTCGCGGGTCACACACGTTGTTTCAAACAACGACGTCGGGCGCTGTTGCAGGCCCCCGATCCAACCCCAGATGAGCGCCATGGAATCATTTCACGGAACCACCATCGTCTGCGTGCGCCGACAGACCCCCGACGGCGTGCAGGTTGCCATCGGTGGCGATGGACAGGTCACGCTGGGCAACATCATTGTCAAGGGCACGGCCCGCAAGGTGCGCAAGCTGCACCATGACAAGGTGCTGGCTGGATTTGCCGGCGCCACTGCCGACGCTTTCACGCTCTTCGAACGCTTCGAAGCCAAGCTGGAGAAGCACCAGGGTCATCTGGTGCGTGCAGCCATCGAGCTCACTCGTGACTGGCGCACCGACCGCGTTTTGCGCCGCCTGGAAGCCATGCTGGCCGTGGCCGACCAAAGCGCCTCGCTGATCATCACGGGCAACGGCGATGTGCTGGAGCCCGAACACGGCATCGTGGCCATTGGATCGGGCGGCGCCTATGCGCAGGCTGCGGCCAAGGCCCTGCTCGACAACACCGAGCTCAGTGCTGAGGACATCGTCCGTCGCTCCCTGGGCATTGCGGGGGAGCTGTGCATCTACACGAACATGAATCACACGATCGAAACGCTGGGCTGAATCTGACATGTCCTCAATGACCCCCCAGGAAATCGTTTCCGAACTCGACCGTTTCATCATTGGTCAGAAGGGTGCCAAGCGGGCTGTGGCCATCGCGCTGCGCAACCGCTGGCGGCGCCAGCAGGTTGATGAAAAACTGCGACCTGAAATCACCCCGAAGAATATTCTCATGATCGGCCCGACCGGCGTGGGCAAGACAGAGATTGCGCGCCGTCTGGCCCGCCTGGCTGATGCGCCCTTCATCAAGGTCGAGGCCACCAAGTTCACCGAGGTCGGCTACGTGGGCAAGGACGTGGACAGCATCATCCGCGACCTGGCCGAGATCGCGATCAAGCAGACGCGCGAGGTGGAGATGCGCAAACAGCGCGTTCGCGCCGAAGACGCGGCCGAAGACCGCATCCTCGACATCCTGATTCCGCCAGCCCGCAGCGCCGAGCCGGTGGCCAATGTGGTGCCGCTGCCCGAGAGCACGGCCCGGCAAAACTTCCGCAAGAAGCTGCGAGAAGGCGATTTGAACGACCGTGAGATCGAAATCGACTTGCTGGAAACGCGCCCGACCATGGAGATCATGGGACCGGCCGGCATGGAAGACATGGCCGAGCAACTTCGCGGCATGTTCAGCCAGATCGGCGCCGGCAAGCGCCAGACGCGCAAGCTCAAGATCGGCGAGGCCATGAAGCTGTTGATCGACGAGGAGGCGGGCAAGCTCGTCAACGAAGACGAGATCAAGACGCGGGCCCTGCACAACGCAGAACAGAACGGCATCGTCTTCATCGACGAGATCGACAAGGTCACCTCGCGCAGCGACTCCGGCAGCGCCGAGGTGTCGCGCCAGGGCGTGCAGCGCGACCTGCTGCCGCTGGTGGAAGGCACGACCGTGACCACCAAGTACGGCGTGATCAAGACCGACCACATCCTCTTCATCGCCAGCGGAGCGTTCCATCTGGCCAAACCGAGCGATCTGATCCCCGAGTTGCAGGGTCGCTTTCCGATCCGGGTGGAACTGCAGTCGCTCACGGTGGACGACTTCGAGGCCATCCTCACCCAGACCCATGCGTCCCTGGTGCGCCAATACCAGGCGCTGCTGGCCACCGAAGGTGTGACGCTGGAGTTCTCGCCCGAGGGCATTCGCCAGCTCGCACAGATTGCGTGCGACGTGAACGAGCGCACCGAGAACATCGGCGCGCGCCGCCTGGCCACCGTGATGGAGCACCTGCTGGATGAGGTGAGTTATGGGGCCAGCCAGCTGCAGGGTCAGACCATCACCATCGACGCGGATTATGTGAACGGTCGCCTGGCCGCGCTCAGCCGCAACGAGGACCTGTCGCGCTACATCCTCTGAGCTCAGCTCTGGACCTCGCCTCGGTCCGAAGAAGCCCAAGGCCACCAGCGCGCGCCGTTGGTCGGCCCATTTCCCTGCTGGAACACATCTGGACGACCCCGGACGCGGCAGGGTTTTGAAGCATCACATTCAGAGCCGGTTGTAAGTGCTTGCTTTTAATGCATTTTTGGCGCTCAAAGAGCTTCAAAATGTATCCTAAGTGGTTGATTTCATTGGAAAAAATTTCCATCCGCTGAGTTGCACGCCTTGGTTTTCCTGATAAAGTGGAAAAAAGTGCATTTAAGTGGTGAAAAGTGTTTTTCAAGGATTGACTGCGGTGTTTCAGGGTGCTTCTTCTCTCAGTCTCGACGCCAAGGGTCGGCTCTCGGTGCCAACCCGGCACCGCGACGCCCTGAGCGCGGCTGCGAGCCAGCTCACCATCACCAAACACCCCCATGGCTGTCTGATGATTTTTCCGCGCAGCGCATGGGAGCAGTTCCGCGATCGCATCGCCTCGCTGCCCATGCAGGCCCAGTGGTGGAAGCGCATTTTTCTGGGCAATGCCATGGACGTGGAGATGGACGGCACCGGTCGCGTGCTCGTCTCGCCCGAACTGCGCGCCGCTGCCGGCATCAGCAAGGACGTGGTGCTGCTCGGCATGGGCGCCTATTTCGAGCTGTGGGATGCGCAGGTGTACGCCGTCCAGGAAGCCGAGGCCATGAAGGCCGACATGCCCGATGTCTTCAAGGACTTCTCTTTCTAAGGGCGATGGTGCAAGGCACATGGATTCACCACACCGTCCTGTTGAACGAAGCCGTGCAAGCACTGGCGATCAACCCGGATGGTCACTATGTGGACGCCACCTTCGGGCGCGGCGGCCATTCGCGTCTCATCCTCGAGCAGTTGTCCCGTCAAGGGCGGCTGACCGTCTTCGACAAAGATCCGCAGGCGGTGGAAGCCGCGCAGGCGATGGCCGCCAACGATCCGCGCATTGCCATTCGCCACGAGGGCTTTGCGCACCTTGGCGAGCTGGGCGCTGCCAGCGTGGATGGTTTGCTGATGGACCTCGGCGTGAGCTCGCCCCAGATCGACGACCCCGAGAGGGGTTTTTCTTTTCGCAACGATGGCCCCCTGGACATGCGCATGGACACCACGCGCGGCCAGAGCGTGGCCCAGTGGCTGGAAACGGCCGATGTTTCAACCCTGTCGGAGGTCATCCGTGACTATGGCGAAGAACGGTTTGCTCAACCGATTGCAAAGGCGATTGATCGTCGCCGACAGGAACGGGGCCCTTTTCGAACCACCCGTGAACTGGCCGAAGTCGTGGCTGGCGCG
>JBBQSX010000032.1:0-24967 GCA_038213545.1 Burkholderiales bacterium | reverse complement strand
GTGAGCGAAGGCGCTGGCGAGAACATCTTCGTGGTGAAAAACGGTGTGATCTACACGCCCGACCTCTCGGCCGGTGCGCTCAACGGCATCACGCGCAACACCGTGTTCCACATCGCCAAGGACCTCGGTATCGAGATCATCCAGAAACGCATCACCCGCGACGAGGTCTACATCGCCGACGAGGCCTTCTTCACAGGCACCGCCGCTGAAGTGACCCCCATCCGCGAACTCGACCGCATCGAGATGGGCAAGGGAGACTACGTGGGCAGCCGCGGCCCGATCACCGAGAAGATCCAGAGCGCTTTCTTCGACATCGTGAACGGCCGCAATCCCAAGTACGCCCACTGGCTCACGAAGGTCTGAACACCATGACCAGCCCCGCCATCGAACTCAAGGCCAGCGACCTCAACGCCCAGGGCGGCGTGTTCTGCCCGAACAAGCTGGCCGACATGAAGCTGTGGAACAGCCATCCCAAGGTCTACCTGGACGTGGGTCACAGCGGCGAAGCCAAGTGCCCGTATTGCGGCACCGTGTACCGCCTCAAGGCCGGCGAAACGGTTTCACACGGTCACTGATCTGCCGGGTGAATCCGCTGGAAACAGCGGTTTGGACAAGATAATGCGTGGTTCACGGCGACCTCCGGGCTGCCCCAAGAACGCCACCTTTAGGGAAATTTCATGATCCTCGTCACTGGCGGCGCCGGCTTCATTGGCGGAAATTTCGTGCTCGACTGGCTCTCCCAGTCGGCCGAACCAGTCGTCAACCTCGACAAGCTCACCTACGCCGGCAATCTGGAGAACCTGGCCAGCCTGCAGGGCGACGCACGCCATGTGTTCGTGCAGGGCGACATTGGCGACGCTGCCTTGGTGGCCCGCCTGCTGGCCGAGCACCGGCCGCGCGCGGTGATCAACTTCGCCGCCGAGAGCCATGTGGACCGCTCCATCCACGGCGCCGAAGATTTCATCCAGACCAACATCGTCGGTACCTTCCGATTGCTGGAAGCGGTCCGGGCACATTGGTCTGGCCTCCCCGCAGAAGAGAAGTCCGCCTTCCGGTTCCTCCACGTGAGCACCGACGAGGTCTACGGCAGCCTCGCGCCCGACGCGCCGGCCTTCACCGAAAGCCACGGCTTCGAGCCCAACAGCCCCTACTCGGCCAGCAAGGCCGCCAGCGACCACCTGGTGCGCGCCTGGCACCACACCCATGGCCTGCCGGTGCTCACCACCAACTGCAGCAACAACTACGGACCCTTCCATTTCCCCGAGAAGCTGATCCCGCTGATGATCGTCAACGCGCTCGCTGGCAAACCCCTGCCGGTGTACGGCGACGGCATGCAGGTGCGCGACTGGCTCTATGTGAAAGACCACTGCAGCGCGATCCGCCGCGTGCTCGAGGGCGGCCGGCTGGGCGAAACCTACAACGTGGGTGGCTGGAACGAAAAGCCCAACCTGGAGATCGTGCGCACCGTCTGCGCCTTGCTCGACGAGCTGCGCCCGCGCAGCGACGGCCAGCCTTACGCCAGCCAGATCAGCTACGTGAAAGATCGCCCCGGCCACGACCGCCGCTACGCCATCGACGCACGCAAGATCGAACGCGAGCTCGGCTGGAAACCCGCCGAAACGTTCGAGAGCGGTATCCGCAAGACCGTGCAGTGGTACCTGGACCACCCCGAGTGGGTGGCGAACGTGCAGAGCGGTTCGTACCGGCAGTGGGTGCAGGCGCAGTACGAGGCGCCAGTGTCTGCATGAAACTCTTGCTGCTGGGCAAGAACGGGCAGGTGGGCTGGGAGTTGCAGCGCAGCCTGGCGCCCCTGGGCGAGCTGGTGGCGCTGGACCGGCACAGCACGCTGGTTGATGGCGGCCGTGGCGACCTCAACGATTTGCAAGGCTTGCGCGAAACCGTGCTGAGCTTGCGACCCGACGTGATCGTGAACGCGGCTGCCCACACCGCCGAGGACAAGGCCGAGAGCGAGCCCGAACTGGCGCGCACCCTGAACGCCGCGGCGCCCGGGGTGCTGGCAGAAGCCTCCAGCGCAGTGGGTGCCCTGCTGGTGCACTATTCCACCGACTACGTGTTTGATGGCAGCGGCACCGCGCCGTGGACCGAAGGCGCCGCCACCGGGCCCTTGAGCGTGTACGGCCAGACCAAGCTGGAAGGCGAACGCCTGATCGCGGCCGCCGGTTCGCGCCACCTGATCTTTCGCACCAGTTGGGTCTACGCAGCGCGTGGCGGCAACTTCGCCAAGACCATGCTGCGACTGGCCCAGGAGCGCGAACGTCTCACCGTGATCAACGACCAGTTCGGCGCACCCACCGGAGCGGAGTTGATCGCCGATGTGACAGCCCACGCCATTCGTCAAGCGCTGCGCGACGACGCTTGCTGCGGCACCTACCACTTGGCTGCCGCCGGCGAAACCACCTGGAACGGCTACGCCCGCTTCGTGCTGGAGACGGCGCGCGCACTCAAGCCCGATCTGGCGATCAAGGCCCAGGACGTGGCGCCCGTGCCCACCAGCGCGTTCCCAACTCCCGCGCGCAGGCCACTGAATTCGCGGCTGGACACGTCATTTCTGTGCAGCACTTTTGGTTTGAACCTGCCCCACTGGCAGCACGGCGTGCGGCGTATGCTTGCCGAAATTCTGTGAGACAAGACGCATGACACAACGCAAAGGGATCATCCTGGCCGGCGGCTCGGGCACCCGCCTGCACCCGGCCACCCTGGCCATCAGCAAACAGCTGCTGCCGGTGTACGACAAGCCAATGATTTACTACCCGCTCACCACGCTCATGCTCGCCGGCATCCGCGAGGTGCTCATCATCAGCACGCCGCAGGACACGCCGCGCTTTCAGCAGCTGCTGGGCGACGGCAGCGCCTGGGGCATGAACCTGCACTACGCGGTGCAACCCAGCCCCGACGGCCTGGCACAGGCCTTCATCATCGGCGCCGACTTTGTGGGCAACAGCCCCAGCGCCTTGGTGCTGGGCGACAACATTTACTACGGCCACGACTTCACCACGTTGCTGGCCGACGCAGACAGCAAGCCGAGCGGTGCCACCGTGTTCGCGTACCACGTGAACGACCCGGAGCGCTATGGCGTGGTGGCTTTCGACGCACAGGGCAAAGCCCGCAGCATCGAAGAAAAACCGGTCAAGCCTCAAAGCAACTACGCGGTGACCGGCCTGTACTTCTACGACCAGCAGGTGGTGGACATCGCCAAAGCCGTGAAGCCCAGCGCACGCGGCGAACTCGAAATCACCGCCGTGAACCAGGCCTACCTGGACCTGGATCAACTCAACGTGCAGATCATGCAGCGCGGCTACGCGTGGCTGGATACCGGTACGCACGACAGCCTGCTGGAAGCCAGCCAGTTCATCGCCACGCTGGAACATCGGCAAGGCCTCAAGATCGCCTGCCCCGAAGAGATTTCGTGGCGCCATGGCTGGATCGACAGCGACCAGCTCGAAGCCCTGGCCCAACCCATGCTCAAGAACGGCTACGGCCAGTACCTTGTGCGCTTGCTCAAAGACCCGGTGCTCCGATGAAAGTCACCCCCACCGCCATCCCCGACGTGTTGATCATCGAACCCAAGGTGTTTGGTGACGAGCGCGGCTTCTTCTTCGAGAGCTTCAACCAGAAAGCCTTCAACGAGGCTACCGGTTTGAACGTGAACTTCGTGCAGGACAACCACAGCCGCAGTGCCAAGGGGGTGCTGCGGGGGTTGCACTACCAGGTGCAGCAGCCACAGGGGAAATTGGTGCGGGTGGTTCGAGGAAGTGTGTTCGATGTGGCAGTGGACATTCGCAGGGATTCGCCCACCTTTGGCAAATGGGTGGGCGTCGAATTGAGCGAAAGCAATCACTGGCAACTGTGGGTGCCGCCAGGCCTGGCCCACGGATTTATGGTCACCAGTGAATCGGCTGACTTCCTGTACAAGACGACCGACTACTACGCGCCACAGCATGAACGCTGCATCGCGTGGAACGACTCCAGCATCGGCATCGATTGGCCAGCAGGAATCCAACCTCTGCTGTCGGTCAAGGACAAGAGCGGCAAGCGGCTGGAAGAAGCCGACCTGTTTGCACCCGAACATTCATGAATACGAACTCGTCGCCATCCCGCAGGATCTACGTGGCCGGCCATCGGGGTATGGTGGGCTCCGCGATCGTGCGCCAACTCCTGGCCTCCGGGCACGCTGAAAGCAACATCGTTGCACGCACCCATGCCGAGCTGGATCTCACGGATCAGGCGGCCGTGCGCAGCTTCTTTTCATCAGAAAAGCCGGAACAGGTCTACCTCGCAGCCGCGAGGGTCGGGGGCATTCACGCCAACAACACGTACCCGGCCGACTTCATCTACGACAACCTGATGATGGAAGCCAACATCATTGATGCGGCGTTTCGCAACGGCGTCAAGCGCTTGCTGTTCCTGGGTTCGAGTTGTATCTACCCCCGGATGGCGGCTCAGCCCATGGCAGAAGACGCTCTGCTGACTGGACCGCTGGAGCCCACCAACGAGCCTTACGCCATCGCCAAGATCGCGGGCATCAAGCTCTGCGAAAGCTACAACCGGCAGTACGGCCATAGCCATGGTGTGGACTACCGCAGCGTGATGCCCACCAACCTCTACGGCCCTGGCGACAACTACCACCCGGAGAACTCGCATGTGATCCCTGCGCTGATCCGCCGCTTCCACGAAGCCCGTGTCGCGAATGCTCGCGAGGTCACCATCTGGGGAACAGGAACACCCTTGCGTGAGTTTCTGTATGTAGACGACATGGCCGCCGCCAGCGTGCACGTGATGAATCTCCCAAAGGCAGTCTTCGACCAGCACACCCGCCCAATGCAGAGCCATGTGAACGTGGGTTCCGGCTCTGACATCAGCATTGCTGAACTCGCCCGCGCTGTCGGTCAGGTCGTGGGCTTTGAGGGCGTCATCGATTTCGACACCAGCAAACCCGACGGCACGCCCCGCAAGCTCATGGACAGCCAAAGGCTCAACGCACTCGGCTGGCATGCGCAAGTTGACTTGCAAGCAGGCTTGCACCGAGCGTATGCAGACTACCTGAACACCCACGAATCTCGTCAACCAACATGACAAGCGCTAGCATCACAAAAACTGCTCTGATAACCGGCATCACCGGGCAGGACGGCAGCTATCTTGCTGAATTCCTCCTCGAGAAGGGCTACACCGTTCACGGCATCAAGCGCCGCGCATCCAGCTTCAACACGGCAAGGGTGGACCACATCTACCAGGACCCACACATCGAAAACGCCCGGTTCAAGTTGCACTACGGCGATCTGAGTGACACCAGCAACCTGGTGCGCATCATTCAGGAGACGCAGCCGGACGAAATCTACAACCTGGGCGCCCAGAGCCATGTGGCCGTTAGCTTCGAGAGTCCGGAATACACCGCTGATGTGGACGGCTTGGGTACGCTGCGAATGCTGGAAGCCATCCGCATCCTGGGTCTGGAAAAGAAAACCCGCTTCTACCAGGCCAGCACCAGCGAGCTTTACGGCCTGGTTCAGGAAGTGCCACAGAAGGAGACAACACCCTTTTACCCTCGCAGCCCCTACGCAGTGGCCAAGTTGTATGCGTACTGGATAACGGTGAACTACCGTGAGGCTTACGGCATGTATGCCTGCAACGGCATCCTGTTCAACCACGAGAGCCCGCGGCGTGGAGAGACATTTGTGACACGGAAGATCACACGCGGACTGGCCAACATTGCCCAAGGCTTGGAGAGCTGCCTGTTCATGGGCAACCTGGATGCCCTGCGGGACTGGGGCCACGCCAAGGACTATGTGCGCATGCAATGGATGATGCTCCAGCAGGAACACCCCGAGGACTTTGTCATTGCAACGGGAGTTCAATACAGCGTGCGCGAGTTCATACGCTGGTCAGCCGCTGAGTTGGGGATCATTCTGGAATTCGTTGGTGACGGGGTGGACGAAACGGCGGTGGTGGCTGCCGTGGACCGTCGTCGGGAAGACAAAGCACCTTCGCTGAAGGTCGGGGACATAGTTGTCCGCATCGACCCGCGCTACTTTCGTCCGACCGAGGTTGAAACCTTGCTGGGCGATCCCTCCAAGGCAAAAAACAAACTGGGCTGGGTGCCAGAAATCGCAGCCCAGGAGATGTGCGCCGAGATGGTGGCCGCAGACCTGGCGGAGGCCCGTCGCAACGTCCTGCTGCAAAAGCATGGTCACCTCATCAACGTAAGCATCGAATAAAACATGAAAGCCGTCATTCTGGCCGGAGGTCTCGGTACCCGCATCTCGGAAGAAACGCACCTTCGGCCCAAGCCGATGATCGAGATTGGCGGTCGGCCCATCCTTTGGCACATCATGAAGATGTACTCTGCCCATGGCGTGAGCGACTTCGTGATCTGCTGTGGCTACAAGGGCTACATCATCAAGGAGTACTTCGCCAACTACTTCCTGCACATGTCCGACATCACGTTCGACATGAGCAGCAACCAAATGGAAGTGCACGAGAAGAAGGCAGAACCCTGGAAAGTAACGCTGGTAGACACCGGCGAGGATACGCTTACCGGCGGGCGCCTGGCACGTGTGCGGCGCTACGTGGAGAACGAGCCAGCGTTCTGCTTCACCTACGGCGACGGCGTGTCTGATCTTGACATCACCGCCTTGATCCGCTTCCACCACGCCCACGGCAAAAAGGCTACGGTCACGGCAGTGCGCCCACCTGGCAGGTATGGCGCCCTGCAGATGCAGGGCGATGCGGTCACGGGCTTCACCGAGAAGCCCCGAGGAGATGGTGGCTTGATCAACGGGGGTTTCTTCGTGCTGTCCCCCTCCGTGCTTGACCTAATCGACGGCGACCGCAGCAGTTGGGAAGGTGCGCCGCTGGACAGGCTGGTGGACAGGGACGAGCTGCGCGCATTCGTGCATGAGGGATTCTGGCAACCCATGGACACGCTGCGCGAGAAGAACCATCTGGAAGAACTGTGGATGAGTGGCAAGGCCCCTTGGAAGCAATGGGAATGACCACCGGCTTTAAGCCCAACCCGTCGTTCTGGAATGGCCGTCGGGTGCTCGTGACCGGCCATACCGGTTTCAAGGGTGCATGGCTCACCTTCTGGCTCACCCGGATGGGTGCGAGCGTCACCGGTCTGTCCCTAGGCCCAGTGACGAAACCGAATCTGTTCGATCTTTTGAACCTACCTGTGGCCTGTGACAGCCAAATCGGGGACATCCGCGACAACACCGTCGTTCAGCGGGTGATGTCCGCGGCTCGCCCAGAGGTCGTGCTGCATCTGGCCGCGCAGGCCCTGGTGCGCCCAAGCTACGCCGAACCCGTTGAGACCTTTGCAACCAACTTGATGGGCACGGTGCATGTCCTGGACGCACTGCGCAGCGCCAGCGATGCGCGTGTAGCGATCATGGTGACCACCGACAAGGTCTACCGCAACCGGGAGTGGGTCTGGCCCTACCGCGAAGACGACGCACTGGGCGGGCACGACCCATACAGCGCGAGCAAAGCTGCCGCCGAGATCGCAATTGAAAGCTGGCGATTGGCGTATCTGAATGCAAGCGGCGTCGCTGTAGCAAGCGCTCGAGCTGGCAACGTCATCGGCGGCGGCGACTGGTCGCAGGACCGACTGATCCCGGACGCTGTGCGGGCTTGGCAGTCTGGTGAAGTGCTGGACGTGCGCAGACCTGACGCTGTTCGACCATGGCAGCACGTGATCGAACCCCTGGCCGGCTACCTGGCGCTGGCGGAGAAGCTCTGGCAACAACCGGACCAAGCGGGTCCGTTCAACTTCGGGCCAGCGCCTGACGAAGCGGCATCGGTCCGTCAGGTTGTCGAGATCGCCCGAGAGAGCTTGGTGGACACCAAGGTGGCATATGGCGAAGGGCTGGAAGGTCCTCACGAGGCTGGCCTCCTATCCTTGGATCCTTCCCGGTCTCGGGCACGGCTGCAGGTTTGGCCAAAGTTCCCTCTGCCTGAGACTGTGCGGCGCACGATGGCCTGGTACGCTGATCAAGCCAGGGGCAGTGCTGCGGCCGACCTGTGTGAACGCGATATCGATGCATGGATGGCCGTTGGATGAGTCGGCTAGATATCACCGACACACCCATCCCGGGGCTGAAGCGAGTGCACTCGCGCCGCTTGGAGGACAGCCGGGGACATCTGGAGCGGGTCTTCTGCTGCGACGAACTTTCATCGGCAGGCTGGCAAGGTCCTGTGGCACAGGCCAACGTCACCCTCACCCATGCCAGGGGCACCGTACGGGGAATGCATTACCAACGCCCGCCCGATGCTGAGGTCAAGCTCGTGCGCTGCCTGCGTGGCGTGGTGTGGGATGTGGTCGTCGATCTGCGACCGAACTCGCCCACCTTTCTGCGGTGGCACGCGGAGACAATGTCCGGCGACAACCAGCTAGCACTGTTGATTCCAATGGGATGTGCCCACGGATTCCAGACACTGAGCGACGACGTGGAAATGCTTTACATGCACTCGGCTCGTCATGCGCCTGCCAGCGAGGGCGGTATATCCCCCTCAGACCCCAGGCTGGAGATCGACTGGCCCCTACCCATCACCGACATGTCTCCTCGCGACCTGTCGTTTCCACCCCTGACCCCAAGCTTCGAAGGCATCGTCCTGCCATGAAATGCCGACACTGTGCCCAGTCTTTGACACACACCTTCCTGGACCTGGGCTTCGCACCGCCATCCAACGCGTACCTTACGCCTCATGACCTGAATCGCCCGGAGAAGTACTACCCCCTCAAGGTTCTCGTCTGCGATGCCTGCTGGCTGGTGCAAACAGAAGACCATGCACAAGCGGACGAGCTCTTCAGCGCCGACTACGCTTACTTCTCCAGCACATCGGCCAGTTGGCTTGAACACGCGAAGCGCTACGCCATGGACATGGCGAAGAGTCTGCGACTGGACGCCAACAGCCTGGTAATGGAAGTGGCATCCAACGACGGCTACCTGCTCAAGAACTTCGTGGCCATGAATGTTCCCTGCCTGGGTATTGAGCCCACTGCCAGCACTGCCGCTGCAGCCGAAAAGTTGGGAATCCCCGTCCTGCGCGAATTCTTTGGCCAAGAACTCGGCCAACGCCTGGCAGGAGAAGGTAGACAAGCCGACCTGATCGCAGGCAACAACGTGTATGCCCATGTCCCTGACATCAACGACTTCACGCGCGGCCTCCAGGCTGCCCTAAAACCTGGGGGCACCATCACGCTTGAGTTTCCACACGTGATGAAGCTGATAGAACAGGTGCAGTTCGACACCGTGTACCACGAGCATTTCTCCTACCTGTCCCTATACGCGGTGGACAGGATCTTCAAAGCTGCAGGCTTGCGCGTGTTTGACGTCCAGACACTAAACACACACGGCGGCAGCCTGCGCGTGTTCGGCTGCCACGAGGCGGATGCACGAGCCACCACGGACGCAGTGAGCAGCCTGCTGAACCACGAGAGGACACATGGCCTGCAGGAACTGTCAACCTACACGTTGTTCCAGACACGCGCGGATCAAGTAAAGGACGACCTGCTGTCGTTCCTGCTGGAGCAAAAGAAGGCTGGCAAGAAAGTGGTGGCCTACGGTGCTGCTGCCAAGGGCAACACGCTCTTGAACTACGCGGGAGTCAAGCCAGACCTGCTGCCTTTCGTGTGCGACGCCGCCGCCGCCAAGCAAGGCAAGTTCATGCCGGGCAGTCACATCCCGATCCTTGCCCCCGAGGCGCTGAGAACCAGTAAACCAGACTTTGTGTTGATCCTGCCTTGGAACATTGCGGATGAGGTGATCATGCAGAACCGCGCTCTGACCGAACGTGGAGCACAGTTTGTCACCGCCGTCCCGCAGATCGTGATTCGAGGGGCTGCCAAATGATTGACATTCACCCCAGCGCGAGGGTGTCCTGCATGGCCGACATCGAAGACTCGATCCGAGGCAGCAGAATCATATTAGGCGCACATTCGCAGATCGACAGCTTCGTCAAGGTAAAGCCCGCTGGAGGTTCAGGTGATCTTTTGATCGGGGAACATACCATCATCAACGCCGGTTGCGTCCTCTACACCGGCAACGGAATCACCATCGGGAACAGCGTGTCCGTCGCTGCCAATTGCACCTTTGCACCCGTCAATCACGCATTTCGAGACCGCAACCGCACGATACGCGAGCAGGGCTTCCTACCCAGCAAGGGGGGCATCGTCGTGGAGGACGACGTTTGGATCGGCGCCAATTGCGTGCTTCTGGACGGTGCGGTACTTCGTAAGGGTTGCGTGATCGGCGCGGGTAGCGTGGTACGTGGCGAACTAGACGCCTATGGTGTCTATGCGGGCTACCCATTGCGCAAGCTGGGCGAGCGCACATGAAGTTCACAGTGATGGGGCATGGAGGCTTCATAGGCAGCCATCTGGTCCGCCACCTCCGAGCAATCGGCGAAGATGTGTCAGTACCGGCAAGAGGCGACCCGGCCCTATTCGACCAACCGCTCGGGCACTTGATCTATGCCGTGGGACTGACTGCCGACTTCAGAACTCGCCCGCTGGAGACGGTGCAAGCCCATGTATGCCTGCTTCGAGATGTGTTGGCTCGCGCCAGCTTCGATTCGCTGCTATACCTGTCGAGCACTCGGGTATATGCAGGGCAGCACTCAACCAGCGAAGCGAGCAGCCTTCAGGTCGACCCCACTCAGGCTGGAGACCTTTACAACCTCTCCAAGCTGATGGGTGAGTCTCTGACCCTGCACAGCGGACATAGATGCACCCGAGTAGCGCGCTTGTCCAATGTAATTGGAGAGCAGGGGATGCCTGTCGACAATTTCGTCCCGGCCATTGCTGCACAAGCTCTCAACGGCCGAGTCAGCCTGCAAACGTCACTTGATTCGGCAAAGGACTATATCGACATTGCCGATGTCGTGGCACTTCTTCATGGCATTGCTGCTCGCGGTGCAGAGCGCGTCTACAACGTGGCAAGCGGTGCCAACCTTTCACACCGAGACTGGGTGACTGCCTTGGCCAACAACTTGCCATTCGAACTCGACGCAGGGCCTGAGCTACCAACGACCAGATTTTCGCCAATACAAATCGCTCGTTTGGAAGCAGAGTTTGGTCGACCCTCACGATCAGTGCTTGATCGCCTGCCAGCCATTCTGCGAGCCATTGAAGCAACCCAAGCCGCTCGTACCTCACCCGATACCTAACTCAAAGGAACAATATGCTGTCACCCAAAGACCAGTTTCTCAAGGAGCAGTCCGAACGCATCGAAAGCTTTGGCCGCGACGCCGAACTTCAATCGCTGTCCCGCCAGTGGTTGAAAATGTCGATGGAGAAAAAGTATGTCTATAACTTCGAGTGGCTCGGTCGCCCGATCATTCAGTATCCACAGGACATGGTGGCAGTCCAGGAGTTGATCTGGCAAGTTCGCCCCGATCTCATCATCGAGACAGGTGTTGCCCACGGAGGATCATTGGTCCTCAGTGCCAGTCTGCTCGCCATGCTTGACATGTGCGACGCCCTTGAGCGGGGCGGTCTGTGGGACCCCAGAGCATCCCAGCGCAAGGTGATCGGCATTGATATCGACGTGCGGTCCCACAACCGTGAGGCCATCGAGGCGCACCCCATGTCTTCCCGAATCTCACTGGTCGAAGGATCTTCGGTCGATCCCGCCACGGTCCATTCTGTGCAACAGTTGGCCGAGGGGCATTCCAAGGTGATGGTTTTTTTGGACTCTATGCATACCCACGACCATGTGATCAAAGAACTTGAGGCCTATGCACCAATGGTCTCGATTAACAGCTACTGCGTCGTGTTCGATACGTTTGTGGAAGACATGCCTCCCCGCTTCTTTGCTGACCGCCCTTGGGACAAGGGCAACAACCCCAAAACTGCCGTCTGGGAATTCTTGAAGACGCACCCAGATTTCTCAATTGATCAGTCATTCGACAACAAGCTTCAGATCAGTGTGGCTCCGGATGGGTTTCTGAAGCGCACAGCCTAATTCAGTCGTCTTAAGTTGACATTCGATGTCGCTTCGCACTAATGTAATAGCCACCTACCTCGGGCAAGGCTGGACAGGATTAGCTGGATTTATCTTTATTCCAGTCTATATAAAGTTTCTAGGGATCGAAGCATACGGACTTATTGGTTTTTTTGCAACACTCCAAGCTTGTTTTACCTTACTAGATCTCGGTATGAGCCCCACCATTGGCCGCGAAATGGCCAGATATGCTGGCGGCCAACATTCAGCTCAAAGCATAAGGGACCTACTTCGCTCAATAGAATGTATTCTCAGCTGCGTTGCAATTACAGTAGTTGTGAGTATCTTTTTCGCAACGCCATGGATAGCGTCAAGCTGGATTCAATCGAAAATTATCCCAAACGGCGTGATTATCGATGTTCTGAAAATCATGGGCTTGATAATCGCCATTCGACTGTTAGGGATTTTCCACCGCTCGGCATTAATCGGGCTACAAAAACACATCACATTAAACATAGCCACTGCTACGTTTGCATCAGTTCGAGCTGGAGGAAGCGTGATCATATTAGCGTATGTCACGCCATCGATTTTGGCATTTTTTGTTTACCAAGGGATCATATATCTTTTAGAAAGCGTATTTCTCTTTGCATCGCTTGAAAGATCTCTTCCTAAATCTGCGAGCCGTCCCAAATTCAAGCTCAAATCACTAATCGAGGTCTGGCGCTTTGCGGCTGGTATGTCAACCGTTACGATTCTCGCAATATTGTTGATGCAAGTTGACAAACTTTTACTATCCAAAGTGGTGACGCTTTCGCAGTTCGGCATCTACATGCTTGCCAGTACGATTGCAAATGCATTGTATTTATTGATAATGCCAATCAGTCAAGTAATGCGCCCAAATCTGGCAGAACACGTGGCAAGGTGTAGCCCTGGCAACATTAAAGAATCGTACCATCATTTTTCTCAACTATTAACCGTCGTCATTGCACCCGTCGCAGTTGTAATATCACTTTTCTCAGACCATTTCCTTTTACTCTGGACCAGAGACCCGGACATAACTGCATCGGCATCTTCAATACTTTCAATATTAGTCATTGGAACAATGTTAAATGGACTAATGAATCCTCCATATGCACTTCAGCTCGCACACGGAAAAACCAAATTCTCAATTTGGATGAACTTCGTTGCAGTAGTTATACTTGTACCAAGCATCTATTTCGGAGTGAACGAGTATGGATCAATCGCGGCTGCAGTCGCTTGGCTGACATTAAACCTCGGCTACTTCTTTATCGCCGCACCACTGCTCCATAGATCTTTTTTCCCCGAAGTAGTTCGAGATTGGTACATTTTTGACATCGGCGCGCCTCTGCTTGCATGTGCAGTAGTTTCTGCATCGATGTTTTTGATCTCATCTCCTCCGACTTTACTTCGTCCGTGGGACAGCATTCTTTTAATGAGCTCCACTTTCCTTCTGGCCCTTATCGCATCAGTATTCTCAACCAAATATGGTGTACAACTGATTCAAAAGTTTAGGTCTGTGAAGCAACCATTTTAAGCTGACGCAATTTATGCTGCACAGAAACCCTCATCAAACTTTTCTGCCTTCTACTAACGCCCAGAAAAATAATGGAATCACGATAGGAATTCCTTTGTTCAATGAAGGAGAGTTTATTGAGGAGGCGGTGCGATCTGCTTACCTGCAATGTGAACAACTGATTATATCTGACAACTTCTCGACAGATGATTCGATCAGTATCTGTATTCGCTTGCAAAGCGAGTTGCCCAATCTGAAGATCATCAGACATGAAAAAAATCGCGGGGCGATTTTTAATTTTGGCTATTTGTTGGAGATTACTACCACGCCCTACTTTATGTGGTTAGGAGGACACGATTCACTACCTGAGGGCTATACATCCAGTCTAATAGGTCTGCTCGAGGCCAAGCCTGATCACGTACTGGCATTCGGGTCAGTTAAACATGTCGACAGATATGGCAATCGACTAAATGACTATGACTACTATTATTCAGAGATGCTGTCAAACAACGACCCTTCCATTCGTCTCCACTCCCTCCTCCGACACCTTTTTGATTGCTCATTACTTCACGGCGTCTTTAGAACACATGTTCTGAAAAAGATTTGGAGACAGTATGCCTTTAGAGGTGGGGATCATGTTCTTCTTTCAGATGCTATTCTCGCAGGCAAGTTCGGCTATCAGTCATCCACGCATTTAGTCAGAAGAAGCGTTCATGCGAAGTATTCAGCGCGGGAGCAACATCAGCGAATTACAGGATCTACTCCTAAACTTTCTGCGCCTTCATATCAGCAAATGCAGCTTGCCCAATATGAACTCATCAAAGGTATTTCCCGATCCCGCTCCTTTAATGCGAAAATTTTTCGGGTAAGATCCTATTTAACATTGGTTGCACGCTTTGGCCCCTTTTCAAAGTCGCCGATTTTGTCATCGGCTGAGGCCCTGTTTTTTTTCGCTGCAAAGATCTGGCGTTCTTTTTCAAGAGTTTTGCATAGGATCTAAGTGAGGTTTTTTGAGATGAAATGATTCAGGTAACCATTTAACCTAACCAAAGGTGTATAGAACAATTTTGCGCTATTCAGTAGCGCTAGAAGCAGCAAACTGATCATCAATCACGCAGAATTTTTTTACTCGATGCGCGGTACAGTTCAAGAACAATTTTGTGAAGTAGATGGGTGTGCGGGCGATATGCGATCCATGGCGATTGCTTTTCTTCGCACTTCTTCCTTCTGTTACGAAGTCGATGTGTAGGGTTTAGCGCCATGAACAACCTAAATAGATTTGTTCCGATCGCGATCTTTGCGTATTCGCGTGTTGATCACCTGCGCAAGACCGTCGAATCCTTGCTGAAGAATGAAGAGTCTTCGAGGACAACGGTGTACCTCTTCTGTGATGGTCCCAAAACTGCCGCGGGCAAAGTTGCTACCGACGCTGTCAGAAGCTTTGCTGACTCGATCTCGGGTTTTGCTGAAATCACCAGAATCTACAGAGAAAAAAATCTCGGCCTTGCCAACTCAATTGTCACTGGCGTTACCCATGTGTTGAATGAACACCCTTCGGTGATCGTCGTCGAGGACGATCTCGACGTGTCGCCATATTTCTTGCGTTTCATGAACGACGGACTAAGTATCTATCAGGACGACCTACAGGTCGCAAGCATCCATGGCTACTCGTATTCCCTTGGACCTGACACAGAAGAGACATACTTCCTGCGTGGCACTGGTTGTTGGGGATGGGCCACTTGGCGAAGGGCTTGGACACACTTCGAACCAGATGGTCAGTTGCTGATGGACCAACTCCAACAACAAGGCCTGACAAAAGCGTTCGATCTCGATGGAACTTACTCATACTCGGGAATGCTGAAGAATCAGATTGCGGGCAGGAACAATTCGTGGGCTGTGCGGTGGCACGCGTCATGTTTTCTCAAAAATATGCTGACGTTACATCCTGGTCGAAGCTTGGTGAACAACACAGGCTTTGATGACAGCGGCACCCACTGCAGTGCAACGGATATGTTTGCCCAATCCATCTCGGATGGTCCTGTCACAGTGTCCCGAATTCCGATAGCGGAGTCTGGGTTGGCACGGCAACAGCTTGTTCAATATTTCCGCGTGAACCATTCGATCAAGGCGCGCGTTTGGGCAAAGCTCAAGTCTCTCGTTTCCTGAAATGGCAGTCTTCTTTATGTCACCCCTCAATTCGATCTTGGAAACTGCATGAATCTCGACTACTGGCTGAGACGTCTGGCCGGTCGGGCGACGTGTGTTCTCGGATCTGAATCGAGACTGACTTCCTCAGCCCGTATCCGAAACATTCGGGGAGTCGACGAATACATTACGGTTGCAAACCACTCAGTGATAGCTGGCGAATTGCTCGTTTTCGCCCACGCTGGATCCATCACGGTCGGCGACTGGTGCTACGTCGGTGAAGGCTCCCGCATCTGGTCGGCTGCCACCATCCGTATCGGCAACCGGGTCATGATTTCGCACAACGTGAACATTTTCGACAACCTGACTCACCCGCTTTCAGCCACTGAGCGTCATGCACATTTTCGCCAGATTGCCGTGACGGGCCACCCAAAGTTCATCGATTTGGCAGAGAAGCCGGTGCTCATCGGAGACGATGCATGGATCGCGGCTGGGGCGATGGTGCTGAGAGGGGTGGTCATAGGCGAAGGTGCAATTGTTGGCGCCGGCGCGATCGTCACCAGCGATGTGCCACCTTGGACCATCGTTGCAGGAAACCCTGCGAAGGTTCTCCGACAGCTGACACTCGAAGAGCGACACTCCCCCGCAAAAACACTTCCACAATGACATGTTGAAAACGATCACCCGCCTTCAGGAGCTCGCGCCCAAGATGCTTCAACTGGACCGTCGACTGGATGAGATCAAGATCAACCAGGGACGAATCCTGACCAGCATGCAGACCCCCAACCCCCAAAAACCTCTTTGGCAACACGAGTTCAAGGTTTTTTCCCAATGGGGAGAGGACGGGATCATCCAATACCTGACCCAGCGGCTGGCCATCCAACATCTCACTTTCATTGAGTTTGGAGTGGAGGATTTTTGGGAGTCCAACTGTCGATTCCTGATGATGAAGGATCAGTGGCATGGCTATGT
Organism: Burkholderiales bacterium; assembly: GCA_038213545.1. GTDB lineage: Bacteria > Pseudomonadota > Gammaproteobacteria > Burkholderiales > Burkholderiaceae_C > Hydrogenophaga. The sequence continues at coordinate 8,356 of JBBQSX010000032.1, read as the reverse complement.
GATTGACGGGTCCCCACGAAACATGGCCCGTCTGCAACGTTCCTACTACTACTGGCAGCACCAGTTGCGCTGTAAAGCGTCATTCATAACAGCTGAGAATGTCGATTCACTTCTGGAAGAAAGCGGGTTCGACAAGGAGCTGGGCATCCTCTCCGTTGACATTGATGGCGTTGACTACCATGTGCTCGATGCACTGGCAGCGTGGCGGCCTGCCATCCTGATCGTGGAATACAACGATGCATTTGGATGGACGCGCCCAGTCTCGGTCCCATATGACCCATCATTTGTCAGAAGAGACAAGCATCCATCCAACCAATACTACGGCGCAAACCTGCCTGCCTTTCTCCATTTGGCAGGCTCTCGAGGTTATGCACTTGTTGGCACAAACAGTGTGGGAAGCAACGCATTCTTTGTCCGTCGAGATCTTCTGAATGATGCCGTGCAAGAAGTGGCTATGGCATCTTGCATTCGCCTGGCCTCATTTAGAGATAGCAGGGGAGTCAGGGGGGAACTTACGTTTCTTTCAGGCCCACAGCGTTCAGCTGTCATGAAGGAAATGCCGCTGGTGGATGTGGTGACCAGCATCGAACTGAAAGTGAAAGATCTTCATGGGTGATTCGGCCACGCCCAGGTTCTCGACATGGGAACATGCGGTGCAATGGCTCGGGGCGCAGCCGGGACAGGAGTCGCTGGTGGTTGCCGCCAACTACGACGACCCTTTACTCCAAGCAGCCGACCGGTACTGGCGCAGCCAAGAGTGGCAGGCAATCCGCACCCGACTGCCAGCTACGCGAGGTGCCGCCCTGGATGTAGGTGCCGGGCGCGGAATCGCCAGCTACGCGCTGGCGCGCGATGGTTTCCAGGTGACGGCGCTCGAACCGGACGGCAGTTCACTGGTTGGAGCAGAGGCCATTCGTCAATTGGCGCTGACCAGCAAGCTACCCATCGCCGTCACACAGGACTTTTCTGAACGCCTGCCCTTCGAGGACGACCATTTTGATGTCGTGTTCGCGCGAGCGGTGCTGCACCACACGCACGATCTGACTGCTGTCTGCAGCGAGTTCATGCGCGTGCTCAAGCCGGGAGGTCGGCTGATCGCTGTGCGCGAACATGTGATTTCGAGGGCTGAGGACTTGCCGCGTTTTCTCGAGATCCATCCGCTTCACAAGCTATACGGTGGTGAGAACGCCTTTCAATTGCATGAATATGTAGATGCACTGAAGAGTTGCGGACTGCGGGTGGACGAGGTGATCGCGCCATTGGAGAGCCCCATCAACTTCGCCCCCCAAACCCTTGAGTCGCTTCAGCATGAGATTGCAAAGCGCCTGACGCGCGGAATTCCAGGCCTGATGCAATTGGCTGCCCGCTTCCTGGCGATGCGCTCAGTGTGGTCTGTGACGCGAGGTCAACTCACCCGGATCGATAACCGACCTGGGCGGCTTTACTCATTCATGGCCCACAAGCCATGATGTCCTGATTTCGAAACACATGGCAAGCATTCTCATCACGGGCGCGCATGGTTTCATCGGCAAACATCTGGCGCGGCATCTCACTGCACAAGGCCATCTTGTGGTTGGCTTGGGCCACGGCCTCTGGCCAGCGTCGGAAGCCAGGCAATGGGGTGTTCGCGAATGGCTGAACGGTGACATCCACGCCAGCAACCTGCGCATGTTGCAGCAGCACGGAATTCCAGACGTCGTATTTCATCTGGCAGGTGGCTCTACGGTAGGGGCTGCCATTGCGAATCCTCGCGAAGATTTTTTCCGCACGGTCGCCAGCACAGTCGAACTGTTGGAATGGATGCGGCTTGATGCGCCAGCCACTCGACTCGTCGTGGTATCAAGTGCGGCAGTCTACGGGTCAGGCCACAGAGGCCCTATTTCCGAAGACGCAGCGCTGCTGCCCTTCTCCCCCTATGGGCATCACAAGCGCATGATGGAAATGCATTGCCAGTCCTACAGAGACACCTACGGTCTGCGTTCCCGGGTGGCGCGTCTTTTCTCCGTTTACGGACCTGAGTTGAAGAAGCAACTCTTGTGGGATCTGTGCACACGTCTCAGCGCTGGTGAGTCGCCTCTCACTCTTGGCGGCAGTGGAGATGAACTGCGCGACTGGACCTATGTGCATGACGTGGTGCGGGCGCTGGATGTGCTGGCCTTTCAAGGTGACGAGGCTTGCAGCACGATCAACATCGGCACGGGCAATGGCACTTCGGTTCGCGATATCGCAAGAGGCGTCTTGAACGCGTGGCATTCGACGCCTACAGGCGAGAACATGCTCGGTTTCACGGGCAAGGGACGCCCTGGCGACCCCTTCAGCCTGGTGGCCGATCCCAGCCGGCTGGAAGACTTGGGGTTTGAATGGCGAATGCCGCTACACGACGGCATTGCAGCCGTCGTGCGCTGGTTCCGGGCGCAGTCGGTCGCTGAAGCATGATCCGGGTCGCCTTTACGCTGATTGGCGGGAAGTCTTGGACAGGGGGCTACAACTACCTTCTGAATCTGGTTCGGGTGATGGCAAGGTACCACGCTGAGTCTGTGACGCCTGTGCTTTTTTTTGGCACGGACATTGACCCAGTCGAAGCTGCTCCATTCGCGGAAATTCCCGGCGCAGAGGTGGTGATATCTCCCTGGATGAATCAGGCGCGCAAGCAAGCTTCGCTGGCAAGAAGTCTTGCCTTGGGAGTCGATGGGCCCGTTCAGAAGCTCTTTCAATCACACGGTATCGATGTCGTATTCGAGAATGCCCAGTTCTTCGGCAAAAAGTTGGGCATTCCAGCGATTGCCTGGATTCCCGATTTCCAGCATCGCGGCATGCCCCATCTCTTCTCTCGCACGGCCTACTGGAAGAGGGAGCTCGGATTCCTCGCACAGATTGCCGCCTCAAGAACCATCATGCTCAGCAGCGAAGATGCTCGCAAGTCTTGCGAGACTTTGTATCCATCGACCGTTGGAAGAACGCATGTGGTGCGGTTTGCCGTGCCGCCTCCGACAACCATCCCAACGCCCGCACAATCGCGTGCAGTCGCTGACCGATATGGGCTTCCGGAGCGTTATTTTTTCATGCCCAATCAGTTCTGGCAGCACAAGAACCACCTGCTGGTGGTGGATGCTCTGGCCCTGATGAAGCAGCGCGGTCAGCACATTGTGGTGGCGGCATCGGGCAAGCAACTGGATCCGCGCCTACCCGAGCATTTCGAGAACGTGAAAGCGTCCATTGCCCGATTGGAAGTAGGTGAGAACTTCAGATTGCTGGGACTTCTGCCGTACGAAGATCTTGTACCGCTGATGTGCGCCAGCGTGGCTTTGCTCAACCCATCCCACTTTGAAGGATGGAGCACCACGGTAGAAGAAGCGCGGGCTTTGGGGGTGCCCATGTTGCTGTCCGATCTGGATGTCCACCGAGAGCAGGCTCAAGGCATTGCCCGCTTCTTCGATCGCCACAGCGCCGAATCGCTTTCCAATGCGTTGCAAGGCGCGCTGAAGGACACAGACCGTGGTGTTGCGCTCCGGCAGCGTGCCCAGACAACGGACCCTTCGGCGCCTGTCCAGCGGTTCGCCGATGAATTCCTTGCCTTGGCGCAGAGCATCGCCCGTTCCCGCACCCATACCCGCTAGCTGGTCACCCGCTTGAAAATCACCGTCATCACTGTCGCCTTCAATAGCGCAAAAACCATCTCCGACACCCTCAACGCGGTGGCGGATCAACTGCACCCGGACGTGGAGCATCTGATCATGGACGGTGCCTCGACGGATGGCACAGTCGACATCGTGCGGGGTCACAACAACCCACACATCCGACTCATCTCCGAACCCGACAAAGGGATTTACGATGCCATGAACAAGAGCTTTGCATTGGCTTCGGGCGACATCGTGGGTTTCTTGAACTCGGACGACTTCTATGCAGACAACCAGGCTCTTGAGAGGGTAGCCAAGGCGTTCGAGGATCCCACCGTAGAGGCCTGCTACGGCGATCTCGTGTACGTGAGTCAGGACAAATCGCGTGTGGTCAGGTACTGGAAATCCCGCCCTTTCCAACAGGGTGACTTCGCCAAAGGATGGTGTCCCGCCCATCCCACTTTTTATATTCGCAAGTCGCTGCTGCCACGTCTGGGCCCGTTTGACCTGTCATACAAACTCGGCTCCGATGTCGAGTTCATGATGCGCTATCTTGAGCGAGGCCATGTGAAGGTCGTATACATTCCGCATGTCCAAGTGCGCATGCGTGTTGGAGGGGCAACGAACCAGAGTTGGCGCAACATTGCGCAGCAGAACCAGGAAATCTTTGCGGGTCTGCGCAAGAACGGCGTGCCGTTTTCACCGATGCTTTTCTGGGCCCACAAGCTGGCAGCGCGAGCCTGGCAGTTCGTTGCGGGGCGACTTCACGTTGCTTAGGTCACCCATGCTCCTTGTGACAGGATCAACGGGCTTTGTGGGCTCGGCCATTTGCGCCAAAGCCCTTGCGCAGTGCCTTGACGTGCGTGGTACATCCCGCCGCTCCGCAGACGTCGTTGTCGCCGATCTGGGGCCGCAAACCAATTGGTCCCATGCATTCAACGGGTGCCGCGTCGTGATTCATGCAGCCGCCCGCGTCCACGTCATGGACGACCCATCGACAGACCCGCTGGCGTCCTTCCGCCAGACCAACACCGCCGGCACACTCAACCTCGCTCGCCAGGCCGCAACCGCCGGCGTACGACGCTTCGTCTTCCTCAGCTCAATCAAAGTCAATGGCGAAGGCACGTCTGCTGGTCGCCCCTTCAAGAACGCCGACGCTCCCGCCCCACAGGACCCTTACGGCATCTCCAAGATGGAAGCCGAACACGGCTTGCGCGAGATCGCGGTTGAGACAGGCATGGACGTCGTCATCGTCCGCCCGCCACTGGTCTACGGCCCAGGTGTCAAGGCCAACTTTGCCTCCCTGATGCGCGCCGTGCGGGGGGGTATCCCGATACCCCTGGCCAGCGTCACCCACAACCGCCGTAGCTTCGTTGCGTTGGAAAACCTGGTCGATCTGCTGATCACCTGCATCGACCATCCTGCCGCTGCCAACCAGACTTTTTTGGTCAGCGACGGTGAAGACCTGTCCACCGCCGACCTGCTGCTGCGTCTCGGCCAAGCCATGAACAAACCAGCCCGTCTTTTTCCAGTACCGCCTTCGCTGCTCCAGCTCGGGGCCAAGCTGCTGGGCAAGGGCGACATGGCGCAGCGCCTGCTCGGCAACCTGCAAGTCGACATCGGTCACACCCGCAACACCCTGAACTGGACCCCACCCATCTCTGTGGACGAAGGACTGCGGCGGGCGGTGGCGGGGCTCGCGCCGTGATCAAGCGCCTCTTTGATCTGGGCCTGGCCATCCCGGCGGCGCTCGTGCTGCTGATGCCGGTCGCCAGCGTTGCTCTGGCGGTTCGGCTCACGTCACCCGGCCCCGCGCTGTACTGGAGCGACCGCGTTGGCCGCCACAACCAGATCTTCAAGATGCCCAAGTTCCGCAGCATGCGTGTGGACACGCCAGCCGTGGCCACCCACCTGCTGGTCGACCCGGCTAAGTACCTCACCCCCATCGGCTCCCTTTTGCGCAAAAGCAGCCTGGACGAGCTGCCTCAACTGTGGAGCATCATCAAAGGCGACATGAGCTTCGTGGGGCCGCGCCCTGCGCTGTTCAACCAGCACGATCTGATCGCCTTGCGCACCGCGCAGGGTGTGCACGAACTGGTGCCGGGCCTGACGGGCTGGGCGCAGGTGAACGGCCGTGACGAACTGCCGATTCCGCAGAAGGTGGCGCTGGACGCCGAGTACCTGCAACGGCACACTTTGGCCTTCGACGTTCGCATTTTGTGGATGACGTTTGTGAAGGTGTTGCGCCGCGACGGCGTGACCCACTAAAACAATGAACAACAGGGATTCGGAGACGTTTGCGGCAACCGCACTGCTGGACATGCCTCGCGTGGCCAAGCGCCTGTTTGCGCTCGCCGTTGATGTGGCGCTGTGCGTGCTCACCGTGTGGCTGGCTTTGTGCCTGCGTCTGGAGCACTGGGTGCGACTGGAGCCGGTGCACGGCTGGGCCATGCTGGGTTCGGTGCTCCTGGCCCTGCCACTCTTCATCCGGTTCGGCTTGTACCGCGCCATCTTTCGATACGCCGGCTGGAACGCCATGGTCAGCCTGGTGCAGGCCATGACCTTGTACGCGCTCTTCTACGTGATCTTGTTCACCGTCATCAGCGTGCCTGGCATTCCGCGCACGGTGGGCGTGATCCAGCCTTTGCTGTTGATGGCCTTCGTGGGCTTCAGCCGCGTGTTGGTGCGCTATTGGCTTGGCGGCCTCTACCGCTCGACGCTCCAGCGCAAGGACATGCCCGGGGTCTTGATTTACGGTGCGGGTGCGGCCGGCCGCCAGCTGGCGGCTGCACTCGCCCGCGGCACCGAGCACCGCTTGCTGGGCTTCCTGGACGACGATGAGCGACTCCACGGCAACAGCTTGGACGGTCGCACGGTCTACCCGCCAGCGGCGTTGCCGCGGCTCATTCCCGAACTGGGCGCGACCGATCTGCTGCTCGCACTGCCTTCGGTCACTCACCAGCGTCGCTTGCAGGTGCTGGAGTCATTGCGGCACCTGCCGGTGCGGGTTCGCTCCATGCCCGGCATGTCGGACCTGGCCGCAGGCCGAGTGAGTTTGAGCGATGTGCGCGAGCTGGAAATTGAAGATCTCCTGGGCCGCGAGCCGGTAACGCCCGACGCCATGCTGCTGCAACGCTTGGTGCATGACAAGGTGGTGCTCATCACCGGTGCCGGCGGCAGCATCGGCAGCGAACTCTGCCGGCAGATCGCTGCTTGCCGGCCGCGCACGCTTCTGCTGGTGGAAAACTCCGAGTTCGCGCTGTACCAGATCCACCACGAGCTCAGCACGCTGGTAGATGGCCAGGCCGATCTGCTGGATGTGGAAGAAGGCGACGTGGCCACACCCATGGCGGTGACGCTGGTGCCCTTGCTCGCTTCGGTGCAAGACGCTGAGCGCATGGCGCAGATCATGCGGACTTGGCGGCCTCACGCCGTGTATCACGCCGCCGCCTACAAACACGTGCCCCTGGTGGAGCACAACCCGGTGCAGGGACTTCGCAACAACGTGTGGGGCACTCTGGTGTGCGCGCTCGCTGCACGCGCCGCCGACGTGAGCCACTTCGTGCTGATCAGCACCGACAAGGCCGTGCGCCCCACCAACATCATGGGCGCCAGCAAGCGCATGGCCGAGATGGTGCTGCAAGCCTTGGCGGCCGAGCCTGGCCCCACGACCTTCTCCATGGTGCGGTTCGGCAATGTGCTGGGATCCAGCGGCTCGGTGGTGCCCTTGTTCCGCCGGCAGATCAAGGACGGCGGGCCCATCACGCTTACCCATCCGGACATCACCCGCTATTTCATGACCATCCCCGAGGCTGCTCAGCTGGTGATCCAGGCCGGCGCCATGGCGCAGGGCGGTGACGTGTTCGTGCTCGACATGGGTCAGCCGGTGCGCATCATGGATTTGGCACAACGCATGGTGGCACTCTCGGGTCTCCAGGTGAAAACGGAAGTCAACCCGACCGGGGATATCGAGATTCACACCACGGGGTTGCGTCCCGGCGAAAAACTGTACGAGGAGTTGCTCATTGGTGACAATCCGCAACCCACCGCACATCCGCGCATTCTTCGCGCACTGGAAGTGTTTCAGCCGTGGCCAGAGCTGGAGAAGACACTGGCGGCACTGCAGTGTTCGCTGAATGCACAAGACATCCCCGCCGTGCGCACGCTGCTTCAACAAAATGTCAACGGCTACCAATTGACGGGCGAAGTGGTTGATTGGATCAGTTCAGTCCAACGCGCCGATCCCGCTTAGAGGCCGCCTTGGTTGCGCGGCCTCAGCCATTTATGCCCGGACTGCCACAAATCACTGTCTTGCGGACCTGGACAATCTCGGGGTCGTGCGTGATGATCTTCATGCCTTCCGCGACCGGCGTGGCGCAGGCACGCAGCATCTTGGGTGAGCCTTCCGACTTCACCACACAGATGCCGCAGGCCGCCCAGGGGGTCAGGTCGGGATGGTAGCACAGGGTGGGTATTTTCACTCCGGCTTGATTGGCGGCTTTCAGGATCGAGGTCCCTGCGGGGATCTCGACCGAGATGCCGTTAATGTGGCAATGGACAGTGTTGGCCATGGTTTTTCCTCAGTCCGCGTTAACCGCGGGTAATCGCACTGAATTTGCAAGACTTGTAGCATTCCCCGCACTTCACGCACCGCGCCTGGTCGATGACGTGCTTGGTGCGTTTCTGGCCGGTGATGCAGTTGACCGGACATTTTCGGGCGCAAACGCCGCAGCCGATGC
>JBBQSX010000031.1:0-25572 GCA_038213545.1 Burkholderiales bacterium | reverse complement strand
GGTCAGACCCCAGCGGTACAGCAGAACCCACGCCTTGCGCATTCCGAACGCCCAGTGCTTTGCGTTGGACGCCAGCAAGGTATCCAAGGCAGGGTCAACGGTGAGGCGGGTCTCGAAAGTGTGCAGCACGATACTGGATATATGTACAGTATTTAAGCACAGGGCTCCAGCTTTATCAACAGCTGGTCGGAACGGCTAACTAGACCCGGTGGCTTTTTTGTGGGCGGACCCCGGACGGGTCGGCGGATCAGACGCTCAAAGGTAGCGGCTGTGCAGGTGGCGAGCAGCGCGGGCCTGGCCCAGCCGCTCCCAGTACGACGCTTGTGGCGCTTCGACGCTCACGGCCACCGGCAGACCCAGGGGGGCCAACGCGGCCTCGAAGGTGGTGACTGGCTCATCCTGCTCGGCACGTGTGCGGGCCAGGGTCAGTTCGCTCATCAGGCGCGGATCGTGGCGGGCCATTTCCCACAAACGCGTTTCGGCGCGGGCTTCGGCCATCGACTCCGACCAGCTGTCCAGCACCACGGTGCCGCGGCGGGCCAGGCGGCGGGCCGAATCGGCAAACAATGCCAGTCCAGCGAACACCACGACCCACAGGAACACCCAGGCGAGCAAAAGGTGGCCATCGGCCCAGGTGCTGACCAAACGGTCGGCAAGGACGACCATGGCCGCGACCACGGCAGCGAGCAACAGGGCAGCCAGGCCGCGCGAGCCATCGGGGCGGTGCAGTGGGCGGCTGGCCGAAGGGACACGGCTCGGACCGATAGAGACGGATGGGTTGGATGCGATGCTGCTCATGGCGGACTCCTGGAGGGAAGAAATGTCTTGTGGACAGCCGAATACTAGGGTTAACCCGCATCTCTCGCCAGTTTATCTTTGTGATGTCTTACATTCATCAGGGTGATAAACAGTTTGAATTTCCGCAACCTCGACTTGAACCTGCTGCGGGTTTTTGACGAGGTCATGACCGAGCGCAACCTCACCCGTGCTGCCCACAACCTGTCCATGACCCAGCCCGCGGTGAGCAACGCCTTGCGACGCCTGCGTGAGGTGGTGGGTGACGACCTCGTGCGCCGGTCCGGCTACGGCGTGGAGCCCACGCCGCTGGCGCTGAGCCTCTGGCCCTCCGTGCGGGACGCTCTGCACCTGCTGCGCGAGTCGTTGGCCCCGGGCACCTTCGACCCGCTGAATGCCCACAACGCTTTTGTGCTGACGATGGCAGACGCCACCGCCGCCAAGCTGGTGCCTGGCCTGATCGACATCTTTGAGGCGGAGGCACCCGGCGTGAACCTGCGGGTGTTGCCGCTGACCACCCGCGATCCGCGCGAGCTGCTGGAGAACGGCTCGGCCGATCTGGCGATCGGCCACTTCCCCGGCGTACTGGCCGAACTCGGCGCCCTGCACCTGCAGGAGAACAACCCCCAGTTCCTGCACCAACGCCTCTACGACGGCGAGTACGTGGTGGTCATGCGAAAAGGCCATCCGCTGGCCGGTCAACCCCTGAGCCTCGATGCCTACTGCGATGCCCGCCACCTGCTGGTGAGCTTCTCAGGGCGTCCTTTCGGCTTTGTGGACGAGGCGCTGGCCGCGTTGTCGCGCCAGCGGCGCGTGGTGCTTACCGTCAACCAGTTCTTCACCGCCGGGCGGGTGGTGGCCACCACCGATTTACTCACCGTGTTGCCCCGCCACTTCGTGGGCGCCACCGGCATGGAGCACGAACTCGCCCTGCTCGACCTGCCCCTGCAAGTGCCCCCCGTGCACGTGGACGCCCTGTGGCACCGGCAGGCCACCCAGCGCAGCGGCCACCGGTGGCTTCGCCAGTCGGTCGAGCGCGCGTCAGCGGTCGGGTTTCGCGTGGCCGAGGCGGTCGCACCCTCCCCGGCACGGCGCAAGTCCGTCAAAGCCGTCTGACGGGCCTGTCCGACAATGACCGCATGAAGATCCAACTGCTCAGCGACCTGCACCTGGAAGCCAACCCCGACTTTGTCCCGGTGCCTGCGCCCGGGGCCGACCTGCTGGTGCTGGCTGGCGACATCGGCTCTTACCAGACACGACGCGACGGCAGTGTGATGGACGAGCCCGACTGGGGCCTGCAGCGCTTTTCGCCTTTGCCGCAACACGCGGGCTGGCCCACTCCGGTGGTATTTGTGCCTGGCAACCATGAGTACGACGCGCTGGATGTGGACGAGGCCCATGCCGAGTTGCGAAAAGCTTGTGATCGGCTGGGCATCCAGTGGCTGGAGCGTGAAAGCCTGCAGATGCACGGCGTTCGCCTGATCGGCACCACGCTCTGGAGCGACTACGACGCGCTGGGTGAGCACGCCCCCACACCGACACCCGCGAGGCACAGCCGGGCCGGCGCCGTCCAACTCCCGCGCGCGCCCGACCCGCTGACGCACCGGCTGCGCCAGCGCGAGAAAGCGTTTCGCGCGGCCAACCATTACCTGCAAAAGATGGCCAGCCGCCGGCACGGTCGTCTGTTCGACGCCGAGGCCATGCGCACGCTCGCGCTGGACTGCCAGACCTGGCTGCGGGAGGCGCTGGACCAGCCCTTTGACGGCCCCACGGTGGTCATCACCCACTTCGCGCCCACGCTGCACAGCATGGATCCGCGCTACGGCATGAGCCCCGGCACCGCGGGCTTCTGCAACGGTCTGGACGAGCTGCTGCCGCTCGCCGATGTCTGGCTGCACGGCCACCTGCATTGCCCGACCCATGTGCAAGTCGGGCGCTGCCGCATCATCGCCAACCCACTGGGTTACCAGGACAAGAACGAGCAGGCGGGCTTCGTGCCCGCCTGCTGCATCGAGGTGGGCTCACGCAAAGCCGCGCCCATCCAGCCGCAGCCCGTTTGAGCCAGCGCAAGGAAATGGCATGGGATGCCCCTAAACTTCAGCACGTTCCACAGACCCACCAAGGAGACCCCCATGAAGATCCTGCTCGCCGTTGATGGCAGTACGTACACCAAGAAGATGCTGGCCTACCTCGCCACGCACGACGAGATGTTCGGCGCCAACAACACCATCACCCTCGTGACAGTACAACTGCCCCTGCCGCCGCGCGCGCGGGCCGCTGTGGGCGCCGATATCGCGAACGGGTACTACGCCGAAGAGTCGGCAAAGATCACGGCGCCCGTGGTCAAGTTCCTCAAGCGCCACGGCATGGAGCCCACGGTGGTCTCCAAGGTGGGCGCGCCCGGCGAATTGATTGCAAAGACGGCCGACAGCGGCAAGTTCGACCTGCTGGTGATGGGTTCGCACGGCCACAGCGCCCTGGGCAACCTCGTCATGGGCTCGGTGGCCACCAAGGTTCTGGCGCATTGCGGCGTGCCCGTGCTGCTGGTTCGCTGAACCTGTTTGCGCTCAAAACAAAGGCCGCGACTGCGGCCTTTTTCCTGCGCGTCGAACAATGCCCGTCAGCGCGATTTCAAACCGTCAAAACAGGTGCTGAGCACCATGTCGATGATTTCGTCGTTGGTGTGCTGTCCCGAACCCTTGAGGAAACCGAGCACCGGGTCGCAGGCCCGCGCGAACAGCGTGTAAAGCACTGCGATGGGTGGCAGCTTCGTGTTGAGGCTGCCGTCGGCCTGGGCCTGGGTGATCCAGTGGCCCAGCCGTTCGCTCACGTCCATGAGTCCATCGACATAGGCCTTGTTGGTGGTGAGCGCGGCACGCAGGCTGGAGTTCTCACTCGGGAGTGCCGGCATTTCGCCGGCCAGCTGCACTTCCATGGTCCAGCGGGCCACAGCCCGGAGTTGTTCGATCGGCGCCCGCTCGGGGTGGGCCTGCAGGCTGTCGAGGAAAGCGCGCGCGCGGTCCATCACCCTGACCATGGCCTCAGCGGCCAGGTCTTCCTTGCTGGAGAAATGCTTGTAGAGGCTGGCCTTGGCAATGCCCACCTCAGCGGCCACCTCGTCCACCGTCATGGCGTCAAAGCCCTTTTCGGCCAACAGGCGGTTGACCGCCAAGACGATGGCGTCTTCACGGGCCAAGTGCATTTGCTGGCGGAAGCTGCGTTTCTGGGGGGTTTCGGCGGGCGATTTTTGGACTGCGCTGGTCATGGACAACTTTTTGATGCAACTTGGATTTTGCCCGAGATCGACGAAGTCGTCGATAACCCTACCGAAAAGTCTTGTTACATACTGATCGGTATGTTTTGAAACTTCAAAGACTTTGTGGCGCTCTCAACGCGGGCAGGGCGCTTGTGCCTTTGCATTCCCCTGCTTCCTCAACCCCGCCAAGCAACCTTTCCCAAGGACATCACCATGAAGAAAACCCTCATCGCATCCCTGCTGGCTCTCGGCGCGCTCGGCTCGGCACAGGCTGCCGACATCGTCGACACGGCCGTGGCCGCCGGTTCGTTCAAGACCCTGGTCACGGCGGTGCAAGCCGCCGGCCTGGTCGACACGCTGAAGGGTCCGGGCCCGTTCACCGTGTTCGCCCCCACCGACGAAGCCTTCGCCAAGATCCCGAAGGCCACACTGGATGCCCTGCTGAAGGACAAGGCCGCCCTGACCAAGGTGCTGACCTACCACGTGGTGCCGGGCAAGGTCATGGCTGCGGACGTCAAGGCCGGCATGGTCAAGACCGTGCAGGGCAGCTCGATCACTGTGGCCACAGCGGGTGGTGTGAAGGTGGACGCAGCCAATGTCGTGAAGACCGACATCGCGGCCGACAACGGCGTGATCCATGTCATCGACACCGTGATCATGCCCAAGTAAGCAGGCACTTGCTTGCAGCGAGCCCCGCTCTGACGGGGCTTTTTTGTTTCAGTCAGCCGGGCGCAGGTTGTCGGCGGCGGCGGTGCGCAGGGCCTTGGTCAAGGCGTCCAGCACGTCAGAGCTCAGGTTCCAGCAATGCCAGTACAGCGCCACGCCGAGCCGGTGGCGCGGGGCCAGATTGACGAGTTCGCCCGATTCAATCAGCTCGCGCACCCGCAACTCGGGCAGCACGCTCACCCCCCAGCCGGCCTGCACGGTCCGCACCTGGCCTTCGCTGGACGGCACGAACAACTGCTTGAGCATCACCCGCGGCAGCCCGAAGGCCTTCATAACGAAGCCATGCTGCAGGTTGTCCTTGCGGTTGAAGGCCACGAAGGGCACTTTGTGGAAGTTGTGCGCGTTCAAGCCTTTGGGCAGATGCTGCGCGGCAAAGTCGGCCCGCGCCACGGCCACGTAGTCCATGCAGCCCAGCGCTTCCATCTTGCAGCCGCGCAAGGCCTGGCCGAGCGAGGTGACGCAGCCCAGCACCTGGCCTTCGCGCAGCCACTCGTGGGTGAACTCCTGATCGTCTGTGATGATTTCGATCGGCAAACCGTTTTGCGCCAGCGCGTCCAGTGCGGGCAATGCCCAGGTGGCGATGCTGTCGGCATTGATGGCCACCGAGATGCGCTCCTCGTCGCGGCCACCGCCGGTGGAGCTGGGTGCAAGCTCCTTCAGATCCTTCTCCAGATCGGCACGCAGCAGCCGCATCATCTTGGCGTGCTTGAGCATCAACTGGCCGGCTTGCGTGGGCTTGAGCGGGCGGCTGCGCACGATGAGCACGGTGCCGACCTGCGCCTCCAGGGCCCGCAGGCGCTGCGAGACTGCGGACTGCGTGATCGACAGGCGCTGCGCAGCGCGCTCGAATCCACCTTCTTCAATGATGGCGGCCAGGCATTCGAGGGCGTCGGGATCGAAGGTGCTCATGGGTGCTCGCTGGTCATATAAGCGGATCTGATGCCCAAAATTTTAGTTTAATTCCGCTTCACTTCGAAGCCGCTTCTTTCGATACTGAGCCCAGTTTCATCCCTTTGAGGAGCAGGTCATGCAGGTCACCATTCTGGGCGCGGGCATCATCGGAGTCAGCACGGCGTGGCACCTGCTGGAGCGCGGTCACGAAGTCACGCTGGTCGATCGTCAACCCGACGCGGCGCTGGAAACCAGCTTTGCCAACGCGGCGCAAATCTCGGTGAGCTACTGCGAGCCCTGGGCCAACAAGGACGCGCCGCTCAAGACCCTGAAGTGGATGTTCTCCGACGAGTCGCCGCTGCTGTTCCGCCCGCAGCTCGACTGGGCGCAGTGGCGCTGGGGACTGCAGTTTCTGGCGCAATGCAACGACGCCGCCTTCGAGCGCAACGTGGCGCAGCTCGTGGCGCTGGGCTCTTACAGCCACAACGCGCTCAAGGCCATGGTGGCCGCAACGGGCATTGAATACCACCGCCTCGAACGCGGCATCGCGCACTACTACACCGACCAGAAGTCCTTCGACGGTGCCGCCGAAGCGGCCGCCGTGATGCAGCGTTTCGGCGTCAAGCGCCGCGTGGTCTCGCGCAACGAACTGCTCGGCATCGAGCCGGCGCTCAAGGCCTTTGCCGAACGCATTGTGGGCGGCACCTACACCCAGAGCGACGAGTCGGGCGACGCGCGCAGCTTCACGCAGCAACTCGCTGCGTTGTGCGGCCAACGCGGAGCTCGGCTGATGTTCGGCCACGACATCGAGCGCCTCGACAGCGACGGCCGCGAAATCCGCGAGGTCCGGGTGCGCGACCGGCAGAGCGGGAGTGCGCGTGTGCTCAAGGCCGACGCCTTTGTGGTCGCCTGCGGCTCGTACACCACGCCGTTGCTCAAGTCGATCGGCGTGCGCGTGCCGATCTACCCGGGCAAGGGCTACAGCGCCACACTGCCGCTGCTCAAGCCCGAGCAGGCGCCCAGCGTGAGCATGATCGACGACCAGCTCAAGATCGCTGTCTCGCGCCTGGGCAACCAGTTGCGTGTGGCCGGCACCATCGAACTCGGTGGTTTTGATCTCTCGCTGGACTCGCCGCTGGCGAAGAAGCGCTGCGAGATGCTGGTGCGCCGCATCGAGCAGGTGTTTCCCGGTGTGGCCGACACGCGCGCGCCCGCGCAGGGCGGCGACCCGCAGTTCTGGTGCGGCCTGCGCCCGGCCACGCCGACCAACATCCCGCTCATTGGCCGCCTGCCTCTGAAGAATCTCTGGATCAACGCCGGCCACGGCACGCTGGGCTGGACCCACGGCGCGGGATCCGGCAAGGCCTTGGCCGAGTTGATTCACGGGGAGCAGCCTGCCATGGACTTCGGCTTTCACGGCATGCCGCGCGCCGCGCAAAGTTCGTCTGCCCCGACGCGCCTGCGGGTGGCCCAGCCGCCCAGCCAGGCCTGAGCCCCCTCAGGGCCGCAGGCGCTCCACCATCCAGCGCTGCAGGTCCATCCACATCTGGCGCATCTCGCTGTCCAGCGGCGCGCGAAAGGCGTTGGGCAATTCGATCGTGACCACCGGCATGCCGCGGTGCACGCCACCGTAGTTGCCCAGGCTGCCGGGAAAGATGCCCACCTGGTCCAGGAAAAGCCGCCCGAGCTTGGGTGGTGGGGCGCCCGGGCCGTCGAAGTCGAGCACGCCGTAGGGCGCATGGATGCTCACAATCAGGTGCGGCTGGAAGCGGGCCATCTCGTCGTGCAAGAAGCGGGACTCCGGCTCCGACAGCGGGCTGGGCCCGGGCCAGCGGCGCGGGTCCTTGCGCGTGCGTTGCTCCCAGTACACCTTGGCATCCCGCTCCCAGTTGGGTGTGGGGAAGTTGCGGTTGAGGTCTACGCCACGCGCGTTCACCCGGCTGGCGGGCCGTGCCAGCAGGCCGTCGGGGTTGAGCACGGGGATGAAACGCCAGTGGGCGTCAGCCGGTTCCTTGAGCGCATGCTGAATCCAGTGCAGCGCCACCGAGGCCGACGACATCTCGTCGCCGTGCATGGCGCCCACCACCAGCACACGCAGACGCGCTTGCGGTGCCACCACGTCACGGGCGTACAGCGTGCGGCCCTGCGAGGAGCGGCCTTGGGTGGCCTGCAGCTGGGCCGCGTCGCACAGTGCGCGACCCATGTGCGGCAGGCGGGCCGAGAGGTGCACGCAAGGGCCCGCGGTGAGCGGCACGGTGGTGCGGTGGTGCGGCGGTCCACGCACGGGCGAAGCGGCCTGTGCAACGCCGCCCGAGAGGCAGCCCAAGGCCAGTGCGACAGACACGGCACAGGCCGATGGTCGTTTCACAGGGGACAAAGGGGAGCGGCGCATCACGGCATTCTAGGGAGGGCACCGACCGAAGACACCGATCGCCGAGAATCGAGGTTCCACCTTCCATGCACTTGCCCCAGATGCCGTCTGACCGTCCCCCCGCCCTCCAGGCCCGCGCGCCCGATTTCTCAGCGCGCGAGTTCCGCGCCTCGCTGGGCATGTTCGCCACCGGCGTGACCATCGTCACCGCGCGCACCGACAGCGGCGAACTGGTCGGGCTCACCGCCAACTCGTTCAACTCGGTCTCGCTGAGCCCGCCGCTGGTGCTCTGGAGCCTGGGCCGCTCGGCCGGCTCCATGGCCGCGTTCTCCAATGGCCGCCACTACGCCATCAACGTGCTCACCGCCGACCAGCAGGCGCTGGCCGAACAGTTCGCCGCCAAGGACACCGACCGCTGGGCCGGGGTGGCGTTTAGAGAAGGCGGCAACGGCGCGCCGCTGCTGGACGGCGCAGCCGCCACATTTGAGTGTTTCAACCGCAGCCAGTACGCCGAGGGCGACCATGTGATCTTCGTGGGCGAAGTCGAGCGATGCGCGCACCGCGCCGACGCCTCGCCGCTGCTGTTCCACGGCGGGCGCTTCTACACCGAACACCCGCTCTGACCGACCCGCGCCCGAGCGACAGGGTGCCGGGCACGACCTCGCGACAATGGCCGGATGAGTCCGTTTTCCACACGCAAAACCCACCTTGACGCCCTCGCCATCACGCTGCTCGTGGTGTGCTGCGCCTTCTGGGGTTTCCAGCAGATCCTGATCAAGTCCACGGTGGGCGAGGTGCCGCCGCTGTGGCAGGCCTCCTTGCGTTTCTGGGGTGCGGCGGTCCTGATCGGGCTGTGGTGCGCGGCACGCGGTGTGCCGCTCTTCCAACGCGACGGCACGCTCAAGGCCGGGCTGCTCGCGGGCACTTTGTTTGCGGGTGAGTTCGCCTTCATCTACCTCGGGTTGATGCACACCACCGCCTCGCGCCTCACCGTGTTCCTCTACACCAGCCCCTTCGTGGTGGCGCTGCTGTTGCCGCGCGTGGTGCCGGGTGAAAAGCTGCGACGCATCCAGTGGGTGGGCCTGGTGATCGCGTTTGCGGCGGTGGCGCTGGCCTTCGGCGAAGGTTTCATGCACGGCTCACCGGTGGCCGGCGCATGGCTGGGCGATGCCATGGCGCTGGCGGCGGGCGTGCTCTGGGGCCTGACCACGCTGACCATCCGCACCACCAAACTCGCCAGTGCCAGCCCCGAAAAGACGCTGTTCTACCAGGTGGCCGTGACGGCGGCGGTCGCGCCCTTCATCTCGCTGGCGCTGGGCGAGGTGTGGTCGCTCGACTACTCAGCGCGCGCCTGGGGTTCGCTGGCCATCCAGACCGTGGTGGGTGCGTTCGCGAGCTACCTCACATGGATGTGGATGCTGCGCCACTACCCGGCCACGCAGATGTCGACCTTCACTTTCCTCACGCCGGTGTTCGCGCTGGTGTTCGGCGTGGTGCTGCTGGGCGAGCCGCTCACCCTGCAGCTGGTGCTGGCGCTGGTGGGTGTGGCGGTCGGTATCGTTCTCGTGAGCAGACGGTAGCCCCGCGTCACCCCCGCGTGGACTTTGTCTTTCAGCTTTGCCGCTCACGCAGTTCGGCAAAAGCCACGTACCAGTCCAGACAGCCCGGGTTGGCCATGGCCTCCTTGTTGATCACCTTCTCCAGTGGCTGGCCGAGCAGCAGCTTCTTGATGGGCAGTTCCTGCTTCTTGCCCGAGAGCGTGCGCGGGACCTCGGCCACCTGGAACACGTCGTTGGGCACGAAGCGCGGCGAGAGCGCGTTGCGGATGCTGTCGGTGATGCGCGCGCGCACCGTGTCGTCAAGCACCACGCCTTCGCGCAGAACCACGAACAGCGGCATGTAACTCTCGCGGCCGAGGTACTCCAGATCGACCACCATCGAGTCCATCACCTCCGGCAGCGCTTCGACCGCGCTGTAGAGCTCGCTGGTGCCCATGCGCAGGCCGTGGCGGTTGATGGTGGCATCGGAACGGCCATAGATCACACACGAGCCGTCGGGGTGGATGCGCAGCCAGTCGCCGTGGCGCCAGACCGCACCAGCGCTGGCATCCAGATCACCCCCCGGGGGGTTTCGGCCATGACCGGCGGGGTACATGTCGAAGTAACTGCCGAGCAGACGCTGGTGGTCGACATCGCCCACGAAGTACAGCGGCATCGACGGAATCGGCTGCGTGCACACCAGCTCGCCCACCTCGTCCATCACCGGCAGGCCCTGCTCGTTCCAGGCTTCCACCGCGCAGCCCATGAGTCGGCATTGCATGCGGCCAGGAATCTGTGGCAGCTCGCGGTTGCCGCCGATGAAGGCACCTGCGAAGTCGGTGCCGCCCGAGATGTTGCACCACCAGATGTCTTGTTCCTGTTCAGACCGAGCCACTCTCCGTTCGGGCTGAGCCTGTCGAAGCCCCGCGTGGGTGAGCCCTTCGACAGGCTCAGGGCGAACGGAATGAAGGCGGCGGAACTGCTCGGTCCCCCAGTTCTGCGCGTCTTCCGACAACGGCGAACCGGTGGTACCCAAGGCGCGCACCGCCGACAGATCTCCGCACTTTGAGAGGTCCACGCCGGCCTTGAAGCAGTTCGCAAAGAACGCAGCACCTGCGCCGAAAAACGTCACGCCCTGCTCGGCGGCAAAGCGCCACAACGTGGTCCAGTCGGGTTTGTCTTTGGAGCCGCCGGGGTTGCCGTCATAGATCACGCAGGTGGTGCCACCGAGCAGGCCGCCCGTCTGTGCGTTCCACATCACCCAGCCGGTGGAGCTGTACCAGTGGTACCGCTCGCCCCAGCTGTTGGGCTCGTAGCTGCAGCCGATGTCGTTGTGCAGGATCTTGAGCGCCAGCGCCACGATGGTGGTGCCGCCGTGGCCATGCACGATGGGTTTGGGCAGACCGGTGGTGCCGCTCGAATACACGATCCACAACGGGTGGTCGAAGGGCAGCCAGAGCGGCTCGAACTGCGCAACCGCCACGTCCATGCGCGCGGTGGCCTCGGCAAAAGCGGTGCACGGTGCGGCGGCCTGCAGCGCGCGATCGGCGGCTTCCTCGCCCTCGGCGAGGTTGGTGTGCAGCAGAACGTGGCGCACCGTGGGCAGGGCTGCGCGCAGCTCGGCCACCACGGCAATGCGATCGAAGTCCCGCGCGCCGTAGGTCACCCCGTCACAGGCGATCAGCACCACCGGCTCGATCTGGCGGAAGCGGTCGAGCACGGCGTGGGTGCCCATGTCGGGCGCGCAGATGCTCCAGACGCCACCAATGCTCACGGTGGCCAGGAACGCCACCATGGCTTCAGGAATGTTGGGCAGGTAGGCCGCCACGCGGTCGCCGGGCTGCACGCCCTGGGCCTGGAGGTGCAGCGCGAGCGAGGCCACCTGGCGGCGCATTTCAGGCCAGCTCATCTCCACGTGGCGGCCTTTTTCGTTGCGACTCACGATGGCCATGAAGCCGGCCTCATGCGCAGGCTGGACATGGCGAAACACCTGTTGCACATAGTTCACCTGCGCTCCCGGGAACCACCGAGCGCCGGGCATCACATTGCGCTGCAGCACCCCGGTGTGGGGCGTCGGCGAGCGCATGTCGAAGTAGTCCCAGATGCTTTGCCAGAACGCTTCCAGCTCGGTGGTCGACCAACGCCACAGTGCGTCGTAATCGTCGAAATGCAGACCTCGCTGGTCGGCCAGCCATTGCTGGTAAAGGCGTATCTGTGGGGTGTAGGGTGGTGCGCTTGTCTCGTTCATGCCGTTATCCTTTTTGCACAGCAGATTAACAGCGCAGTTCCCTTTCGGGGTGTCTGCGGGCCCCGGGTTGGTACGGGTGTTCAATACTTTTGTACAGCCGTTCAATGCCTTCCATGCCCAGCCGCCTCTGCTCCGCCGCCCTCGCAACGCGCGCCCGACCGGGCGTCACTGCGTGCGGCAGCCATGAAGCCGCCCGTGTGCTGCGTGCGCTTTTTGAGCCCATGACCTTCCGCTTCATCAACGCTGGCCTGCGCGCTGCCCGGCTCAGCCCCAACCTGCCCTGCTACACCACCCCCACCACAAGGAACCACCCATGAAAAGACGCACCGCCCTGGCCGCCCTGGCCGCTGTACCCGCCGCCATCGGCCTGCCCGTCATGGCGCAGAGTGCCACCAAGATCGTGTTCGGCTACACCGCGGTGACCGACTTCGCATCGGTTTTCATTGCTGCGGAGAACGGTTACTTCAAGAAGCGGTCGCTCGACGTGGAACTCAAGTTCATCCCGATCAACTCCACCATTCCGGCCGCAGTGCAGGCGGGCTCGCTGCAGATCGGCGGGCCCACGCCCAGCGTGTTCCTTCAGTCGGTCGACGGCGGACTGGACCACGTGGTCGTGGCTGGTGGAGGCGTGACCTCCAAGACCATCACCGGCTTCGGCCTGGTGGCCAAGGCCGGCAGCGGTATCCGCACGGCCAAGGATTGCGTGGGCAAGAAGATCGGCGTGCCCGGGCTCGGTGCATTCCTCCACGTCACCTTCCGGGGCTGGCTCAAGACACAGGGTGTCGATTTCAAAACCGTCAACTTTGTCGAAGCCTCGTTTCCGCAACACGGCGACCTGCTGCGCGGCGGCTCTGTGGATGCGGTGGTCAGCGCCGACCCGTTCATGAGCCGCATCACCGACAGCGGCATCGGCTACGTGGCTTCCTACTACTCGACCTTCCTGCCCGAGAACCAGCCCACCATCATCCACACCGCTCGGCGCGACTGGGTCGCGCAAAACGCCGGCGCAGCGCGTGCCTTTCGCGAAGCGGTGCAGGAGGCCGCCGCGTTCATGCAGCAACCGAAGAACAACGACGCGGTGCGCGCGGCGATCGGCAAATACATCAAGCTGCCGCCCGAGGTGATCGCCAAGATGCAGATATCGCCACCGGGGCCGGTGGTGACCGAGAAGCAGCTCAACTACTGGGTCGATCTCATGAACGACCAGGCCATGCTCAAGGGCAAGCCGAACGTTGGCAGCCTGATCGCAAAGTGAGCGCGGCGCACCCATGACCCGTGCGACCGACACCGTTCTGCACTTCGATCAGGTGGCCATCACGCTGGGAGGTCGGCAGATCCTGTCGCCGGTGGATCTGTCCATCCGGCGTGGCGAGTTCGTCTGCGTGATCGGTCCCTCGGGCTGCGGCAAGACCACCCTCCTGCGCGCCGCCGCCGGCTTCGTGTCGCCCAGCAACGGGCATGTGCAGCGCCGGGGCAAGGCCATCACCGGCCCCAGCCGCGAGGTGGCTTTCGTGTTCCAGGACTACGGACGCGCCCTGCTGCCCTGGCGCACGGTACAGGCCAACGTGCGCCTGGCGCTGGAGGCGGCGAACATGCCTGCGGCCGACCGGCCTGGTTGTATTGCGCGCGTGCTGAAGACCGTGGGCCTGAGCGAGCACGCCGAGAAGTTTCCGGCCCAGCTCTCGGGCGGCATGCAGCAGCGTGTGCAGATCGCGCGCTGCCTGGCCCAGCAGCCCGACGTGATGCTGATGGACGAACCGTTCGGCGCACTCGATGCGATGACGCGCGAGACGCTGCAGGACGAGCTCGCGCGGCTGGTGCGCGAGGAAGGCCTCACGGTGATGTTTGTCACCCACGACCTGGAGGAAGCGCTGTACCTGGGCGACCGCGTGATCGCGCTGCGCAGCAACCCCACGTCCGAACTGCCCAGCCTCGCTGCGCTGATCGAGGTGCCGCTGCCGCAGCCGCGCGACCAGTTGAGCACCAGGGAACACCCGGAGTTCCTGCGCCTGCGGCGCGAGCTCTATCACCACCTGGGCCATTGAATGAAGTCGCTGGTCTTTCCGGCCGTTCTGCTGGGCTCACTCGAACTCTGGGCCCGCACCACCGGCCAGGGCAGCGACGCCATCGCGCCGCCCAGCGCAGCCCTGCTCGCCTTCGGAGGTGCGCTCATGGACGGCTCGCTGCTGCAGGCCACGGCCTTCACGCTGGGCAGCGCCGGGTTGGGTTTGCTGATCGGTGCGCTCGGGGGTCTGCTGCTGGGCACGCTGCTGGGACTGTCGCGCCGGGCCGGGCAACTCGGTTACCTCAGCGTCGAGGTGGCGCGTCCGATCCCGTCGGTGGCGCTGATCCCGCTGGCCATGCTGGTGTTCGGCTTCGGTCTGCGCATGGAAGTGAGCGTGGTGGCTTTCGCCTGCCTGTGGCCCATGCTGGTGCTGACGCAAGCCGCGGTGCTGCAGGTGGAGCCGCGCCTGCTGGAAGTGGCTCGCGCGTTGCAACTCTCACCGTTGCAGCGCTTCGTCTGGATCGTCGGGCCGGCCATCGTGCCGCGCCTGTTCGTGGCGCTGCGTCTGGGAGTGGCCATTGCACTCGTCGTTGCCGTCACGGTGGAGATCGCAGCCAATCCGCACGGCATGGGCTACGCCATGATGATCGCGCAGCAAAGCCTGGACCCCGCGCTCATGCTGGCCTGGCTGGCCTGGATCGGTGTGGTGGGCTACGCCATCAATGCCGGCGCGCTGACACTGCAGCGCCGGGTGGCGCACCTCATGGGGGACCAGGCCGCATGAGCCGGCGCCACACCACCCTGGCAGCACTGGTCAACGCCAGTGGCTCGGTGCTCGTGCTGGGCGGCTTCATCGCGCTGTGGTGGGCGGCCAGCACCAGCGGCTGGGTCAACCGCGCCTTCTTGCCCACGCCGCAGGCCACACTGACCAGCCTGGTGCAGGGACTGGCTGGCGGTGAGCTCGCGGCCTACACGTGGGCCACGCTCAGCCGCATGGTCAGCGGCTGGGTACTGGCCAGCGCGCTGGGTATCGCGCTGGGCGCGCTCATCGGCAGTTCGGTGCGCGCACGCGAGTGGATCGCGCCCACGCTTGAATTCATCCGCCCGCTGCCGGCCTCGGCCGTGATGCCGCTGGCCATTGCACTGTTCGGCCTGTCGGGCAACATGGTGCTGGCGGTGGTGGCGTTTGGCGCCATGTGGCCGGTGCTGCTGGCCACGCTGCACGGCCTGGCCAACGTGCACCAGCAGCTGCGCGAGGTGTCACGCTCGCTGGAGCTCGGCCACCTCGCCTTCGTGCTCAAGATAGGCCTGCCCAACGCCTTGCCCGACATCCTGGCCGGCATGCGCCTGTCGCTCACGGTCTCGCTCATTGTTTCGGTGGTGGGCGAGATGATCGCCTCGCAAGCCGGGCTGGGCCAGGCCATCCTGCTGGCCGCGCGCTCGTTTCAAGCCAGCGACTTGTTTGCAGGCATCGTGCTGCTCGGAGCCATGGGCTTTGTCAGCAATGTGCTGCTCGCCATGGCCGAAAACCGTCTGCTGCGCTGGCAGCGCCCCTGATTCATCACCCCGGAGAACACCATGCCACGCCGATTTGTCGACCTGTCGATCTACCTCGAAAACGACGTGCTGAGCGATCCGCCGGCCTTTGCGCCCAAGATCCAGTACTTCACGCACGAGCACACCTTCGAGCAGATCGAGCCTTTCTTTCCGGGTTTGAAAAAGGAAGACCTGCCCGATGGCGAAGGCTGGGCGGTGGAGCTGGTGCAGCTCTCCACACACAACGGCACGCACCTCGATGCGCCTTACCACTTCCACTCCACCATGGACAAGGCGCTGGGCGAGAAGAAGCCCGCCATCGCCATTCACGACGTACCGCTGGAGTGGTGCTTCCAGCCCGGCGTGAAGCTGGACTTTCGCCACTTCGCCGACGGCTATGTGGTGACGGCCGACGATGTGGAAGCGGAGTTGAAGCGCATCGGGCACAGCATCAAGCCACTGGAGATCGTGGTGGTCAACACGCGCGCTGGATCGCGCTACGGCCACAGCGACTATGTGGCGGCCGGCTGCGGCATGGGCTACGAGGCCACCATGTATTTGCTGGAGCGTGGCGTGCGCCTGACCGGCACCGACGCCTGGAGCTGGGACGCACCCTTCGTGCACACCGCGCAGAAGTACGGCGAGACCAAAGACGCCTCGTTGATCTGGGAAGGCCACAAGGCTGGGCGAGACATCGGCTACTGCCACCTCGAGAAGATGCACAACCTCGAAGCCTTGCCGGCCGATGGATTCTTCATCTCGTGTTTCCCGCACAAGATTCGCGGCGCTTCCGCCGGCTGGACCCGCGCGGTCGCCATCTTCGACGACGCACTCCAGGCAACGGCCGCATGACCATGGAACTCAACCACACCCACGACGCCAACGCCCGAAGCTGGCTCGAATCAGCCAACGCGCCAGGCACCGACTTCCCGATCCAGAACCTGCCCTTGGGTGTGTTCCGCCGCGAGGACTCCAGCGAGGCTTTTCGCGGGGGCGTGGCCATCGGCGACCAGGTGATCGATCTCGCCGCCATCGCGCGCGAGGGCGTTCTGTCGGGGCCTGCCACCCAAGCCGTGAACGCCTGCACCGGCGACGCGCTCAACGACTTTCTGGCGCTGGGCCCGCTGTCCTGGCGCGCGCTGCGCCACGCGCTGTTCGACCTGCTCAAGGCGGGCGCCACCGGGCCCGGCGCGCAAGCGCTGCGCGCCAGCCTCGTGCCGCAGGCCGAGGTGGCGTACAGCGTGCCCACGCGCGTGGGCAACTACACCGACTTCTACACCTCCATCCACCACGCACGCAACGTGGGCCGCGTGATCCGGCCCGACGACCCGCTCACACCCAATTTCCAGTGGATCCCCATCGCCTATCACGGCCGCGCCTCCAGCGTGGTGATCAGCGGCACACCGTTCAAACGCCCCATGGGTCAGGCCCTGCCGCCAGGCTCTGCAGCGCCGGTGTACGGCCCCTGCAAGCGGCTCGACTACGAGCTCGAACTGGGCTTCTACATCGGCCCAGGCAATGCCCTGGGCACACCCATAGCCATCGCACATGCCGAAGACCACATCTTCGGCATGTGCCTGCTCAACGACTGGTCGGCGCGCGACCACCAGTTCTGGGAAATGAACCCGCTCGGCCCTTTCCTCGGCAAGAACTTCTGCACATCCGTATCGCCCTGGGTCGTGACCATGGAAGCGCTCGCGCCCTACCGCGTGCCCTTCGCCCACCCGGCCGACGAACCGCAGCCACTGGCCTATCTCGACGACCCGGCCAACAAAGAGCGCGGCGGTTTGGACGTGCAGCTGGAGGTGTGCATTGAATCGGCGACGCACCGCCAGCGCCGCATGGCACCCGACCGCCTCTCGGTCACCAGCTTTCGCCACCAGTACTGGACCATCGCGCAGATGGTGGCGCAGCACAGCGTGGGTGGCTGCAACCTGCAACCGGGGGATCTGCTGGGCACCGGCACCATCTCGGGCCCCACGCCCGACCAGGCCGGCGCCATGGTGGAGCTCAGCTTGGGTGGCACGCGCAGCATTGCGCTGCCCGGCACGGGCGAAGCGCGCACTTTTCTGGAAGACGGCGACGCGATCATCCTGCGCGGCTGGTGCGAGAAACCTGGTGCGGCGCGCATCGGGTTTGGCGAAAACCGGGGCGAAGTGCTGCCCGCCATCGGCACTTAGAGATACCCTGTGTCTCAGGGGTGGGCATGGCATTGCGGGCACAATCCCCCGCGGCCTGCGGGCCAGCCAACATCAGCACAAGGAGACAATTGCATGGGCCTGTTCAAGTGGGCAGAAAAGACATCTGCCACGCTCGACAACGGTGGCGTGATCGCCCCCGACGAGCGCCTGCCCTGGCCGCAGACCACCGTCATGGGCGTGCAGCACGTCATTGCCATGTTCGGTGCCACGGTGCTGGCTCCGCTGCTCATGGGCTTCAACCCCAACGTGGCCATCCTCATGAGCGGCATCGGCACGCTCATCTTCTTCTTCATCACCGGTGGCAAGGTGCCCAGCTACCTCGGCTCCAGCTTTGCCTTCATCGGCGTGGTGATTGCGGCCAGCGGCTATGCCGGCCCCGGCCCCAACGCCAACCTGGGCGTGGCCCTGGGCGGCATCATCCTCTGCGGCCTGGTCTACACCCTCATCGGCTTCCTGGTACACGCCACAGGCACGGGCTGGATCGAGCGACTGATGCCGCCGGTGGTGACCGGCACCGTGGTTGCTGTCATCGGTCTGAACCTCGCGGCCATCCCCATCAAGAACATGGCGCCCACCGGGTTCGATGCCTGGATGCAGGCCATCACCTTCATCAGTGTGGCGCTGGTGGCTGTGTACGCGCGCGGCATGACGCAGCGCCTCTTGATCCTGGTGGGTCTCATCGCAGCCAGCGTGGTCTACGCTGTACTCACCAACGGCCTGGGCCTTGGCAAGCCCATCGATATATCGGGCATCGCCAGTGCGCCATGGTTCGGCATGCCCAGCTTTGCCGCACCCGTGTTCCAGGCGCAGGCCATCCTGCTGATCGCACCGGTGGCGCTGATCCTGGTGGCCGAGAACCTGGGTCATATCAAGGCCGTGAGCGCCATGACCGGACGCGACCTCAACCCCTACCTGGGACGGGCCTTCATCGGTGACGGCGTGGCCACCATGGTCAGCGGCGCGGCCGGTGGCACCGGGGTGACCACCTACGCGGAAAACATCGGCGTGATGGCCGCCACCAAGATCTACTCCACCGCCATGTTCGTCGTGGCCGCGGTGATTGCCATCGTGCTGGGCTTCAGCCCCAAGTTCGGCGCGCTGATCCAGGCGATCCCGCTGGCGGTCATGGGCGGCGTGTCCATCGTGGTGTTCGGCCTGATCGCCATTGCCGGCGCCAAGATATGGGTCGACAACAAGGTCGACTTTTCCGACAACAAGAACCTGCTGGTGGCCGCCATCCCGATCATCCTGGGCACAGGCGAATACACGCTGAAGTTCGGCCAGTTCGGCCTGGGTGGCATCGGCACCGCCACCTTCGGCGCGATCTTCCTGTATTGGCTGCTCAGCCGCGGCAAGGCCTGAGCACCACCACCCTGTAACGGGACACGAGCCGCACCCCATGTCCCTCGACACCCTCATCACCCACAACATGCTGCTGCCCGCCTCGCACGAGGCGAGCCCCGATGCGTGCGCGCTGGTGCTGATGGGCGGCGGCGCGCGCACCGCCTACCAGGCTGGCGTGCTGAAGGCGCTGGCCGCCATGCTGCCTCAGGGTATGCAGCCCTTTCCATTCCAATGGCTGTTCGGC
This sequence comes from Burkholderiales bacterium, assembly GCA_038213545.1. Lineage (GTDB taxonomy): Bacteria > Pseudomonadota > Gammaproteobacteria > Burkholderiales > Burkholderiaceae_C > Hydrogenophaga. Next base: position 6,417 of record JBBQSX010000031.1, on the reverse strand, counting down.
ACATCGGCCGGTGCGCTGAACGCGGCCTACCTCGCCAGCGTGGCCGAGCAGGGGCTGGCGGCGCTGCCGCTGCTGGCCCACTTCTGGACCGGCCTGCGTTCGGAGCAGGTCTACCGGCTGGAAGCGCCGGGCTGGGTGCGCGCCAACCGGCTGGTGGCGGGCTGGACACTGGCGCGCCAGGTGCGGCGCCACCGCGCCCTGCTCGACACCCTGCCGTTGGTGGACACGCTGCACCGCGCCATCGACTTGCAGGGACTGGAGCGCGCGCTGGAGCGACAAACAATCCAGGCCCTGGGGGTCACGGCGTCGAGCTACACCAGCGGCGAGCACTGGACCTTCTGCCAGACCCGGCCCGGCCATCAGGTACAAGCTTGGCATCGGCCCGGTCGCCGGGCGGATTTTCAGCCCATCACCATCGAACACCTCATGGCCTCCAGTGCCATCCCCTTCCTGTTTCCTGCCGTGCCCCTGTGGGTCGAGGGCCACAAGGAGCATTTTGGTGACGGCTCCATGCGCCAGCTCTCGCCACTCTCGCCGGCCATCCATTTCGGCGCTCGGCGCGTGCTGGTGATCGGTGTCGGCCAGCCGCAGCGCTCGGGCATGGTGGCACGGGCCGGGGGCGAGCCCACGGCCGGCACCATCGCCGGTCACGCCATGGCCAGCGTGTTCCACGACACCTTGCAGGCCGATGTGGAGCAGACCCAGCGTGTGAGCCAGACCTTGTCGCGCCTGCCACCCTCGCTGGCCGCGGCCCTGCCTTACCGGCCAGTCGATGTGCTGGCGATCCAGCCCAGCTTCTCGCTCGACGAACTGGCGCGCAAACACATCGGCGAGTTGCCCGCGCCCACCCGCAACACGCTGGCAGGCCTGGGCGCGCTGGACACTGCGCGCGGCGCGGCCGGCAGTGCGGCGGCGCTGGCCAGCTACCTGCTGTTTGAACCTGGCTTCGTGCACGCGCTGATCGAACTCGGCGAGCACGATGCCTGGCGGCGAAAAGACGAATTGATGCGCTTTCTGGCGCCTCATGCGCCCCTCGCCAGCGCTGCTGCAGTGCCATAATTCGCGGGTCGAACCCACCCTGGAGAACCCTCATGGACAGCACGCCCCCCAGTTGCGTGCTTTCAGCCACCCCCGCCACCGTCTGATCGCCGCCGCCCGCGCCGCGACCTGAATCGGGCGGTCTGCTGGCTGAAAGCACCCTTCCCGCCCTCGGGCCTGCCCATGCGGCCCGCCCTTTCAGACAGCAGACTTCGCCGGGAGCGCTTCATGCTCAACGTATTCACCCTGGCCAATGGCCGCCTCTTCCAGGAAGAGATCGAGTCGCTTGAAGAGCTCGCGCAATTCAAGCCGATCTGGGTTGATCTGGAAGACCCCACACCCGAAGAGCGCCGCTGGGTCAAACAGCATTTCGGCCTGTCGATTCCCGAAGACGCGATGGACGAGGACATCGAGGAGTCGGCCCGTTTCTTCGAAGAAGACAACGGCGAGCTGCATGTGCGCTCCGACTTCCTGATCGACGACGAAGAAGACCCGCGCGCGGTGCGGGTGGCCTTCATATTGAACGAGCACAACGACACCTTGAAGAGCCAGGGTGTGCTGTTCTCCATCCACGACGAAGACGTACCGGTTTTCCGCCTGCTGCGCATGCGCGCGCGCCGCATGCCGGGCCTGATCGAGGACGCCAAGGACGTGCTGCTGATGCTCTTCGACGCCGACGCCGAGTACTGCGCCGACACGCTGGAAGACATCTACGACGAGATCGAGACCGTGAGCAAGAAGGTGCTCAACAGCAACGCCTCGGACAACCTGCTTAGCGAGGCACTGTCGGCCATTGCGCGCCACGAGGACATGTCGGGTCGCATCCGCCGCAACGTGATGGACACGCGCCGCGCGGTCAGCTTCATGATGCGCAGCCGCCTGCTGAGCGCAGAGCAGTTTGAAGACGCACGCCAGATCCTGCGCGACCTGGACTCGCTCGACAGCCACACCGCTTTCCTGTTCGACAAGATCAACTTCCTGATGGACGCCACGGTCGGTTTCATCAACATCAACCAGAACAAGATCATCAAGATCTTCTCGGTGGCCAGCGTCTCGCTGCTGCCGCCCACGCTGGTGGCCAGCAGTTACGGCATGAACTTCGCGTTCATGCCCGAGCTGCAGTGGCAGTACGGCTACCCGCTGGCGCTCGCACTCATGGTGCTCTCCGCCGTGGTGCCCATGCTGTACTTCCGCAAGCGCGGCTGGCTGAGGTAAGGAATCGGCTCAGGCCAAGGCCGCTTCGATGTCGGCGGCCAGCTTTTCGGGTGCATCCTGCGGCGCGTACCGTTTGATCACCCGCCCGTCCTTGCCCACCAGGAACTTGGTGAAGTTCCACTTGATCGCCTTGCTGCCCAGCAACCCCGGGGCTTCGGCCGTGAGCCACTGGTACAGCGGGTGCGCTTGTGCGCCATTGACGTTGATCTTCTCCATCATGGGAAAGGTCACGCCGTAATTGAGCTGGCAAAAGCTGGCGATCTCGTCGTTGCTGCCCGGGTCCTGGCTGCCGAACTGGTTGCAGGGAAAGCCCAGCACCACCAGGCCACGCTCGCCGTAGGTCTTGTGCAGTTTCTCCAGACCGCCGAACTGCGGCGTGAAGCCACATGCACTGGCGGTGTTGACGATCAGCAAGGGTTTGCCGTTGAACTGCGCAAGCGATACCGGTTTGCCGTCGATGGACAGTGCTTCAAAGTCGTGGATGCTGGACATGGGGCTCCTTGGACAAGGGTCGGGGAAAAGTCAGGGTCGGACGCGTGACAGTTACCACATCAAAGGTGTCGCATTTCATATGACACGCCACCGGGCGACAGCGTAATCCTTTCCAGAAAAGGCATACTCATCAAGGTCTTGCGACAACCAACCCATATTTCAGCGGACGGGGCAATTCGATGGTGGCAGCTTATTCGGTGGCGCTGGTGGGCTTCACACAAGCCGAGTCGTCCACGTTCGAGTCCTTCTTCCGCATGGCCGCGCGCCGTCCCCCCAGCTACACCGTGCAGGACGAGGTGATGGACGCCCAGATCCTGATCGTCAACGCCGACAACACCCAGGCGCTGCACCTGGTGCGCTACGCCGAACTGCCCGGCAAGATCTTGCTGGTGGGCCAGTCCGACGGTGGCACCGGCTGGCCGCTGCAGCTCAAACCCGTCAAGCTGGTCTCGGTGCTCAATGCGCTCGATGTCATCGTCGGCGTGCGCCCCGCGGCCGCGGCCCAGAAAACGCCGGCGGGTGGCGGCTTTGCGGCCACCCAGCCCTTCCAGAGTTCACAGTTGCAAGGCCTGGACGCCAGCATGCGCCTGGCCAGCGGCCGCCTCTCGGCCCCCGATCACCAGCCACTGGTGGCTTCCGGCATGGGCGCCGACCGCGGCTTTTCAGCCACCCTGCCGCCCGAAGAAGCGCCGTCCCGGCCGATGGCACCGGCGGTGAACCTGCGCAGGCGCCGTTCGGCCGACACCGAGTTCCCGGCCACGCGGCCCATGGAGCGCGGCGAAGAGCGCGCCCTGGCCGCCATGCCCCCGACGCCTCAGCGCGCGGCTGCGGCAGGCAACCGCCAGGGCACGATGCGCCTGACCGACTTTGGAGGGCTGGACGATCTACCCTCGCCACCCGCACCGCGCTCCACCCGCTCGCCGCGCTCCCGCATCAGCACCGACAAGGCCGCCGTGCCCGACGTGGCGCGCGGCGACATGCTGCTGGTGGCCGAGAGCCTGGTGGAAGGCCGCATCCTGCTCAAACGTTTCAAACGCTACGGCCTCACCATCGACTGGTCGCGCGAAGCCGCGCAGGCGCTGGTGATGCTCAAGGCCAACCCCTACCGCCTGGTGGTGATCGACCGGCTCAAGGGCGATCCCGACGCCAACCAGATCTGCCGCTCCGCCAAGCAAGCCAAGGGACCCAAGGGCGCGCCGGTGGTGATCATGTTCGCCCCCACCGCGGGCAGCATGGACCGCATGAAAGCGGGCCTGGCCGGCAGCGACGCCTACCTGTCGCGCTCGGTGAGCGAGAGTGATCTGTACAAGGTGCTGGCGCAGCACCGGCTGGTGAGCCTGGACGGCTTCGCGCCCACCAACGTAGGGTTCTAACCGTGAAGATCGTCGCGGCGCGCGATCTCCAGCAGCCGCTCCAGCTCGTGCGGGTGCACCCGCTGGTTGTGGCGGTGCCAGAGCGCGATCACGGCCATGAAGCCGGCCACCAGCACACCAAACGCCGTGATGGCTGCGAAGGCCGACCAGCCCCACGCGGTTGAAGACGCGTAAAGCGCTCCCAGCACCAGGATGCAGGCCTGCTCGTTGAAGTTCTGCACGGCAATCGACCGGCCGGCGCCCATGAGGTTGTGCCCCCGGTGCTGCAACAACGCGTTCATGGGCACCACCAGAAAACCACCCAGACCACCGAGCAGCACCAGGAAGGGCGCGGCCACCCACACGTTGTCGATGAAGTTCATGAGGATCACCAGCACGCCCATGGCGATGCCCAGCGGCATCACGCGCGTGGCTTGGTCCAGCCGCATGCGCAGTGAGGCCACCACCGCGCCCACCGCAGTGCCCAGGGCCACCACCCCCACCAGCGCCGACGCCTGCGTGGTGCTGTAACCGAGCGCGGCGCCAGCCCAGGCCAGCACGATGTAGCGCAGGTTGCCCGACACGCCCCAGAACAAGGTGGTGGTCGCCAGCGAAATCTGACCCAGCCGATCGCGCCACAGGCGGCTGTTGCAGCGCCAAAAATCGGGCAGCAGGGCCCAGGGGTTCGAGGGCATGGGGCGTGGCGTCACACCGGTGAGCGGGATGCGGGTATTGAACCAGGCGGCCAGCATGTAGACAAACATCAGTGCGGCCACAGCGGCCTGCGCGGGATGGTGAATGCCGGTGTGCAAGCCGGGGATGTCGACAGCCAGCAAATGGGTCGAGATCCACGGGCTCACCAGCTGACCGCCCAGCAACACACCCAGGATGATGGAGGCGATCGTCAGGCCCTCGATCCAGCCGTTGGCCTTGACCAGTTGTGAGGGCGGCAGCAGCTCGGTGAGGATGCCGTACTTGGCGGGCGAGTAGGCCGCCGCACCCAGGCCCACCAGCGTGTAGGCCAGCAGCGGATGCACGCCGATGAGCATGAGCAGGCAACCCACCACCTTGATGGCGTTGCTGATGAACATGACCTGGCCTTTGGGTCTCGCATCCGCGAATGCCCCCACAAAGGGCGCCAGCACCACGTAGAACAAGGCAAACAGGGGAACAAGGGCAGCACTTTGCCATTCGGGCGCGCCGCGTGTGCGCAGCAACTCGATCGCGGCCACAAACAGCGCGTTGTCCGCCAGCGAACTGAAGAACTGCGCCGTCATGATGGTGTAGAAGCCGCGCTTCATGGCGATGATTTTGAGCGCCGAGGGGCCTCAGCACGGGGTGGCTGAGCGGGTCGCAGCGGCTTTTTTATGCGACAGTTGACGGGTGTCTCCAGGGGATGCGGGGTTATAGCACGCTGTCCTGAAACGACCACGAATTCACCGGCGTTGAACTTGCTTGCGACGCCTTTCGATGACGGACCTCACGCCCGCCCATGCCCCGCCCCATCCTCGCCACCGTCCACCCCGAAGCCCTGCGTCACAACCTGCAACGCGCCCGCGACTGCGCCCCAGACGCACGGGTCTGGGCGGTGGTCAAGGCCAACGCCTACGGCCACGGCATCGAGCGCTGCTTCGAGGCCCTGCGCGCCGCTGATGGTTTTGCCCTGCTCGATCTGGCCGAGGCCGAACGCATCCGCGCACTGGACTGGCGTGGCCCCATCCTGCTGCTCGAGGGCGCGTTCGAGCCGCGCGACCTCGAGCTGTGCTCGCGCCTGCACCTGTGGCACACGGTGCACTGCACCGAGCAGATCGACTGGCTGGCCTCGCACAAGACGCTGGCGCCACACCGCGTGTTCTTGAAACTCAACAGCGGTATGAACCGCCTGGGCTTCACGCCCAACGCATTTCGCAGCGCCTGGGCACGGCTCAACGCGCTGCCGCAGGTGGACGAAATCTCGCTCATGACCCACTTCAGCGACGCCGACGGCCCCCGCGGCATTGCCCACCAGGTCGCAGCTTTCGAAGCCGCCACCGCCGACCTGCCGGGCGAGCGAACGCTGTGCAACAGCGCCGCCTTGCTGCGCAACCCGGGCGATGCCTTGCGCGGCGAAGGCGTGACAACGCTGGCTGCGGACTGGGTGCGCGAAGGCATTGCGCTCTATGGCAGCGCGCCCGACTTTCCCGACCGCTCGGCGCTTGAGTGGAACCTGCAACCCGCCATGACCTTGTCGAGCCGCGTCATTGGCGTGCAAAGCCTGCAGGCCGGCGACACCGTGGGTTACGGCTCGGCCTTCACGGCCGACAAAGCCATGCGCATCGGC
>JBBQSX010000030.1:0-25594 GCA_038213545.1 Burkholderiales bacterium | reverse complement strand
AGGCACCGCTGAAGCGTTCGAACGAAATTTCGGAAGACACCGAGGTGTCGAACAGCCAGACGATCAGCGGCAACAGGATGAACATCAGGCCGCCGCTGGCGCGGTGCAGGATCGACACCCAGCCTGCGGGCGGCAAGCGGTAGGTGGTCAGATCCTTGAATGCGTTGATGTTGCGGAACTCGGGCCGCTTCTTGGTCAACTCGGTCATGGTGGGGGCTTTCTTGCGCAGAGGGGTGCGGGGAAGGGACGTCGGCGCTGTAACGCGTTGGTAACTGGAACGGATGGCTGTCAAATTCTATTGCAACGCACCATACCGAACGCTGACATCTTCTGCAGGTGCGGGGCTATCAAGGACATAGCAGCGCAGCTTTCAGCTCAGTTCGTTGCGGTAGTGACGGGCGTCGGTGCGGTACAGGCCGCGCCGCAGTTCCATCGGTGTGTCGTTGTAGGTGAAGGCCAATCGCTCGACGCTGAGCAGCGGAGAGCCTTCGGGTACGCCGAGCAGGCCGGCGGCTTCGCCGTCGGCGGCAACGGCCTTGATTTTCTCGACTGCGCGCACCATGCGAACACCGAACTGCGCTTCAAACAAGGCATACATCGGCCCTTTGTCTTCCGCCAGGGTCTCCAGGGTGAGGCCTTTGAACGGGACGCCGGGCAACCAGAGTTCCTCGAGGATGGCAGGTACCTGGGCAAAAGTGAGCACGCGCTTGACCTGCAGCACCGGGTCGCCGGTGCGCAGGGCGAGTTGACGCGCTACTTCGGCGGGTGCGCGCAGGCGTCTGCATTCGATGATGCGGCGTTCAGCGGGGCCTTGGTCTTCCAGCGAACCGGTATCGGGCAGCAGACGCAGGAAGCGGTACTGAATGTGTTGCTCAGAGTGCGTAGCCACAAAGGTGCCTTTGCCCTGGCGGCGCACCAGCAGGTTGTCGGTGGCGAGTTCGTCGATGGCCTTGCGTACCGTTCCCTGGCTCACCTTGTACCGGGTGGCCAGATCGAATTCGCTCGGGATCATGTCACCCGGTTTCCACTCACTGGCCTGCAGGCTGCGCAGGATGAGCGTCTTGATCTGCTGGTAGAGCGGACTGAAAGCGGGCGCGGTGTGCTCGAACGCGCCGGCCTCTGCGGAGCGACCGTCGTTGGGCGAGGCGTCGGTGGTGATGGAGGGAGTCGTTGCCATGGTGTTGGATGCGTCCGCGGACGACGCACAAGGCTCGAATCATATCTTATATAAGACATAAGACAAATTGACGTATCAGGGTTTGCGAGGGTACACTTCGACTCTGACCTTGACCCACCTGCGGCGCGCGATGCGCTCGCTCTTGTCGCCTTTGTCTCGGGGTGTTCTCTCCCCAACTCATTTCCTTCCTCTCGCCTCATTCTGGAGTTCTCACCATGCAAAAGAAGCCCGTTCGTGTTGCCGTCACCGGCGCCGCTGGCCAGATCGGTTACGCCCTGCTGTTTCGCATCGCTTCCGGCGAAATGCTCGGCAAAGACCAGCCCGTGATCCTGCAATTGCTGGAGATTCCCGACGAGAAAGCCCAGAAGGCACTCAAGGGCGTGATGATGGAAATCGACGACTGCGCTTTCCCGCTGCTGGCCGGCATGGAAGCCCACAGCGACCCGATGACCGCGTTCAAGGACACCGACTACGCACTGCTGGTCGGCTCGCGCCCGCGCGGCCCCGGCATGGAGCGCGCCGAGCTGCTCGCCATCAACGGCGCCATATTCACCGCACAGGGCAAGGCCCTCAACGCTGTGGCCTCTCGCAACGTCAAGGTGCTGGTGGTCGGCAACCCCGCCAACACCAACGCCTACATCGCCATGAAGAGCGCCCCCGATCTGAAGCCGGGCAACTTCACCGCCATGCTGCGCCTGGACCACAACCGCGCCGCTTCGCAGATCGCCGCCAAGACCGGCAAGCCGGTCGCCAGCATCAAGAAGCTGGCTGTGTGGGGCAACCACTCTCCCACCATGTACGCCGACTACCGCTTCGCCACCGTCGACGGCGCTTCGGTCAAGGACATGATCAACGACCAGGTCTGGAACAAGGACGTGTTCCTGCCGACCGTGGGCAAGCGCGGCGCGGCCATCATCGAGGCACGCGGCCTGTCTTCTGCTGCGTCGGCTGCAAATGCCGCCATTGACCACATGCGCGACTGGGCGCTGGGCACCCGAGGCGAGTGGGTCACCATGGGCATCCCGTCGCAAGGCTGGTACGGCATTCCCAAAGACATGATGTTCGGCTTCCCCGTCACCTGTGAAAACGGCGAGTACAAGGTCGTTGAAGGCCTGGAGATCGACGCTTTCTCGCAGGAATGCATCAACAAGACCCTGGCCGAGCTGCAAGGCGAGCAAGACGGTGTGAAGCACCTGCTGTAACTGGCTGGTAACTGCGCCTTGGCCACCATCCATCCGAGACACATCCTGCTGGGTGCCCAAGCCGGCGCGTTCGCGCTGCCGGCCTGTGACCACTACAGCGGGGTGGAGGCGAGGATGAAGAAGAGCCTGGCGCTGCAGGCCGAGATGCTTGAGGAGTTCGGCACCTGCGTGTTCGACGTGACGCTGGACTGCGAAGACGGTGCGCCCGTGGGCGGGGAGGTGGAGCACGCCTTGCTCGTTACCGAGCTGGCCCTGGCCGCTGCACCTCAAGCGCGAGTGGCTGCCCGCGTCCACCCGGTGGACCACTCCGCGTTCGACGCCGACGTGGCCATCATCGCCGGCCGTGCTTCGCAGCGCCTCGCGCACCTGATGGTGCCCAAGGTCGAGTCGGTGGCCGACGTGCAGCGGGCCGTGGCCGCGCTCGACGCTGCGGGTGCATCGGCGCTGCCGTTGCACGTGCTCATCGAGTCACCCGCCGCTGTGCACCGCGCCTTCGACATCGCTGCGCATCCGCGTGTGCAGAGCCTGAGCTTCGGGCTGATGGACTTTGTGTCGGCGCACGGCGGGGCCATCCCTGCCGACGGCATGAGCGTGGCCGGGCAGTTCAGCCATCCGCTGGTGCTGCGCGCCAAGCTGGCCATTGCGTCGGCTTGCCACGCACACGGGAAGGTACCGTCGCACTGCGTGGTCACCGAGTTCAAGGACCTGTCCGCCTTGCAAAATGCCGCACGCACCGCCGCACGCGAGCTCGGCTACACCCGCATGTGGAGCATCCACCCCGACCAGATCCGCCCCATCCTGGCCGCGTTTGCACCGTCAGAGCGCGAGGTCGACACGGCCGCGGCCCTGATCGAACACGCGATGGCCGCGAACTGGGCGCCGGTTCAGTTTGAAGGTCGCCTGCACGACCGCGCGAGCTACCGCTACTACTGGCAGGTTCTGGAGCGCGCGCACCACACCGGCCTGCCGCTGCCCAACGCCATGCAGCCGTATTTCAACGAACCGGTCGAGGCAAGGCATTGAGCTTGCTTGGCCCAACCTCATTTGCGATCACATCTGTTTTCTGACCCCCCCGAACATTCCTTCCCAATGGAGAACGCCATGTCTACCACCTTTCTTGCCGACTACCGCGCCCACACTGCCGAGCGCGCAGCCCTGGGTATTCCGCCACTGCCGCTGGAGGCGAAGCAGGTGGCCGACCTGATCGAACTGATCAAGGCGCCGCCCGCTGGGGAAGATGCGTTTCTGCTGGATCTGCTCACCCACCGCGTGCCTCCTGGTGTGGACGACGCCGCCAAGGTCAAGGCCAGTTTCCTGGCTGCCGTGGCGCATGGCGACATCGCTGTGGGTCTGGTCTCCAAAGCCAAGGCCACCGAGCTGCTCGGCACCATGGTGGGTGGCTACAACGTGCACCCGCTGATCGACCTGCTCGATCAGGCCGATGTGGCGGCGGTGGCGGCCGAAGGCCTGAAGAAGACGCTGCTGATGTTCGACTTCTTCAACGACGTGGCTACCAAGGCCAAAGCCGGCAATGCCAAGGCAAAAGAAGTGATCGAGAGCTGGGCCAACGCCGAGTGGTTCACCACGCGGCCTGAAGTGCCGAAGTCGATCACCGTGACCGTGTTCAAGGTGCCTGGTGAGACCAACACCGACGACCTCTCGCCCGCGCCCGACGCCTGGAGCCGTCCCGACATTCCACTGCACTACCTGGCCATGTTGAAGAACACGCGCGAAGGCGCGGCCTTCAAGCCCGAAGAAGACGGCAAGCGCGGCCCGATGCAGTTCATTGAAGACCTCAAGAAGAAAGGCCATCTGGTGGCCTATGTGGGCGACGTGGTGGGCACCGGCTCCAGCCGCAAGTCGGCCACCAACTCGGTGATCTGGGCCACGGGTCAGGACATTCCCTTCGTGCCCAACAAGCGCTTTGGTGGCGTGACGCTGGGCGGAAAAATCGCACCCATCTTCTTCAACACGCAGGAAGACTCGGGCTCGCTGCCGATCGAAGTGGACGTGTCCAGGCTGGAAATGGGCGACGTCGTCGACGTGATGCCCTACGACGGCAAAATCGTTCGCAACGGCGAGACCGTGGTCGAGTTCAAGCTCAAGAGCGATGTGTTGTTCGACGAAGTGCGCGCCGGTGGCCGCATCAACCTGATCATTGGCCGCAGCCTCACCGCCAAGGCGCGCGAGTTCCTGGGTCTGCCGGCCTCCACGCTGTTCCGCCTGCCGACCACGCCCGTGGCGACCAAGGCCGGTTTCACGCTGGCGCAAAAAATGGTGGGCCGCGCGGTTGGTCTGCCCGAAGGCCAGGGCGTGCGCCCCGGCACCTACTGCGAGCCGCGCATGACCACCGTGGGCAGCCAGGACACCACCGGTCCCATGACGCGCGACGAACTCAAAGACCTGGCCTGCCTGGGCTTCAGCGCCGACCTGGTGATGCAGTCCTTCTGCCACACCGCCGCCTACCCGAAACCGGTGGACGTAAAGACCCACCGCGAGCTGCCAGCCTTCATCAGCAACCGTGGCGGCGTGGCCCTGCGTCCCGGCGACGGCGTGATCCACAGCTGGCTCAACCGCCTGCTGCTGCCCGACACCGTGGGCACTGGCGGCGACTCGCACACCCGTTTCCCCATCGGCATCAGCTTCCCCGCCGGCTCCGGTCTGGTGGCGTTCGGCGCGGCCACCGGCGTGATGCCGCTGGACATGCCGGAGTCGGTGCTGGTGCGTTTCAAAGGTCAGATGCAGCCCGGCATCACGCTGCGCGATCTGGTCCACGCCATTCCGCTGTACGCGATCCGCGCCGGTCTGCTGACCGTGGCCAAAGCGGGCAAGAAGAACGTGTTCTCCGGCCGCATTCTGGAAATCGAAGGTCTGCCCGATCTGAAAGTGGAGCAGGCGTTTGAACTCTCCGACGCTTCAGCCGAACGGTCGGCTGCGGGTTGCACCGTCAAGCTCAATCCCGAGCCGATCAAGGAGTACCTCACCAGCAACGTGGTGCTGATGAAGAACATGATCGCCGACGGCTACGCCGACGCCCGCACGCTGGCGCGCCGCATCGAAAAGGTCGAAGCCTGGCTGGCCAACCCCAGCCTGCTCGAAGCCGACAAGGACGCCGAGTACGCCGCCGTGATCGAGATCGACCTGGCCGACCTCAACGAACCCGTGCTGTGCTGCCCGAATGACCCGGACGACGCCAAGCTGCTGAGCGAAGTGGCCGGCGCCAAGATCGACGAGGTGTTCATCGGTTCCTGCATGACCAACATCGGTCACTTCCGTGCCGCTTCCAAGCTGCTCGAAGGCAAGCGCGACATCCCGGTGAAGCTGTGGATCGCACCGCCCACCAAGATGGACGCAGCCGAACTGACCAAGGAAGGCCATTACGGCGTGTTCGGTACCGCCGGTGCGCGCACCGAAATGCCGGGCTGTTCGCTGTGCATGGGCAACCAGGCGCAGGTGCGCGAAGGTGCCACGGTGGTCTCCACTTCCACGCGCAATTTCCCCAACCGCCTGGGCAAGAACACCAACGTCTACCTGGCCTCGGCCGAGCTGGCGGCTATCGCGTCCAAGCTGGGCCGCATCCCGACCTTGGCCGAGTACCAGGCCGACATGGGTGTGATCAACAAGGACGGCAGCCAGATCTACAAGTACCTGAACTTCGACCAGATCCCGGAGTACACGGACGCTGCGAAAGCTGTGACGGCCTGAACGGCCTGCTCCCTGGGTGAAAAGCCGCTGCTCTTGCAGCGGCTTTTTTTATGCCTGCGCGGCGATGGTGTGCAGCAGTTCGGCGCTGCTGTCGTTGGCCGGGAAGAAGGTTTCCAGCGCCAGCTCCTGCAGCGTGATGTCCACTGGCGAGCCGAAGACGGTGGTGGTGCTCACCAACTGCAGCACGCCGTGGGGCGTGTGCAACTGGAACGGCATGAGCACGCCCGGGTGTTCTCCCGGCAACGCCACCGGCGCAGCACCCGACGTCTCCGGATAGCCCATGAGCTCTACCAGCAGCGCGGCCAGCACCGCGTCGCCGGTGGCTCGGATCTGCTGGCGCAGCCGCTCGAACAGGTGCTCGCGCCACTGCCGCAGGTTGGCGATGCGAGGCGCCAGGCCTTGGGGGTGCAGGCTCAGTCGCAACACATTCACCGGGCCTTGCAGCAGCTCGGCCCCGGCACCTTGCATGAGCAGGGGCACCAGGCGGTTGTGCATCACCATGTTCCAGTGGCGGTCCATGGCCAGCGCGGGCCAGGGTTCGTGGCATTCGAGGATGCGCTGCACTGCCGCGCGTGCCGAGGCCATGTCGGGGTCGTCCAGTGGCCGCGCGCGGTACATCGGCGCAAACCCTGCGGCCACCAGCCAGGCGTTTCGCTCGCGCAGCGGCACGTCGAGCCGCTCCACCAGGCGCAGCACCATCTCGCGGCTCGGGCTGGCTCGACCGGTTTCCACGCAGCTCAGGTGGCGCGTGGAGACCTCGGCCACGTGGGCCAGGTCCATCTGGCTGAAGCGCCGGCGATGGCGCCAGTGGCGCAGGTGTTCGCCAAAGGAAGTGGGTGATGCACTGCGGTGGGGTCGGGCGGAGGTGTCCATGCAGCGCATGTTAGGACGGGAGGGGCTGCGCATCCATGACCTGCGAGGTCATCGACGGCCGGCACGCCGCCGACCACCATGAAGGCCTCTTCAACCACCACCGCCAGGAGTGCTGCCATGTCCCTCACCGCTCAACTCTCATCGCCCGTCGTGCTGCGCCGCGTGCTGGCATTCGATGCCATCTCGGGTGCCGGCACCGGCGGGCTGCACCTGTTGCTGGCGCCCCAGCTGTCGGCATGGCTGGGCCTGCCCGAGCCGCTGTTGCAGGCCTCGGGTGGGGCGATCTTCGCGTTTGTGGCGCTGGCCGGCTGGCTGGCGCTGCAAGCTTCGCCACCGCGCGGACCGCTGATGGCGATCGCGCTGCTCAACGTCGCCTGGGCGGCCGGCTGCCTGTGGCTGGTCTTCGGGAGTGCGGCGGCCCTCACCCCGCTGGGCACGGCCTATGCGGTGGTGCAGGCGGTGGTGGTGATCGTGCTGGCTGAACTGCAATGGATGGGCTCGCGCAATGTGGTTGCCGGCGTGCGCCTGCCGTTCACGGCCTGAAGCCGGTCAACAACGAAAAAGCGGCCCGAAGGCCGCTTTGCGAGGTGTCCGAAGACAGCGATCAGCGAGCGGTGCCGGTCACTTCCACGTCAACGCGGCGATCGGGCTGCAGACAGGCCACCAGAGCGGCGGTGCGGGTGTTGCCTTTGCAGTCACCGGCTTTGGTCACAGGCATGGTTTCGCCCTTGCCAACGGCCGAGATCTTCGAGCTGTCCAGGCGACCGTTGGTCACGAGGTAGTTCTTGACGGCCATGGCGCGCTCTTCCGACAGCTTCTGGTTGTAGGCATCCGAACCGAGGCGGTCGGTATGGCCTTCGACGGTCACGGTCTGGTAGTTGGCGGTGGAGAGGTCACGGGCGAACTTGTCGAGTTCGGCGCGGCCTTCAGGCTTGACAGCCGAAGCGTCAAAGCCGAACAGCGACTCGGCCGACATGCTCACGCGCTGGGGCATTGGTGCTGGTGCCGGCATGGGTGCAGGTGCAGGAGCCTGCACCATCGGTGCGGGTGCGGGTGCGGGTGCGGGTGCTACGTAAGGTGCCACGTAAGGCGCCGGGGCTGCGGCCACATAGGCTGGTGCGCGGTTGAACGGGAACACCAGGCCCACGGTCAGCATGTCGACGTTGGTGCGGCCATTCACGCCGTTGTTCACCCGATAGCGCTCGAGCTCGGTGCGGATCCACATGGAACGGCTCAGTTCGTACTGAAGGCCCAGACCCACTTTGGCGTTGGCCTTGGTGTCGTTGCGATCCTGCACGCCGGCAGCCGTGGCGCCAGCGCCGGTGAACGAAGCGCGGGTGCGGCCCATGGCCACACCGACACGACCCAGCACCGAGAAACGTTCGGTGATCGGCAGCGTGCCGACCAGGTCGAGGTTCAAGCCACGCATGCGCGTGTCGTTGTTGAACGCTGCACCGCCAGGAATGGTGGACGAGAAGGTCGACTTGCCCAGATCGAAGTAACCACCTTCAACCGCGATGTTGCGGTTGAACTGGTAACCACCGAACAGCTTGTAGCCGGTGTCTTTTTCATCGCTGCTGAAGTTGCTGGCCGGGCCGTTGGCGCCGAGCAGACCGTTGGCCACAGCGGGCTCATCCACCTTGGCGCGGGCTTCACCAGCAGACACGCCGCCGTAGAAAAAACCAGGTTCCTGGTATTGGGCCAAAGCCGAGGTGGCTGCGACGGAGAGGATGGCGAGTGTCAGTGCACTGAAGGCGTGACGGGATTTCATGGTGGTCTTTCTGGAGGCTTGGAACTTCGTTTGCACGAAGGGATTTCAGCAACGTGGGCACACCGCGAAGGGCAGCGTCTCGTTGTCAGACCCGTTTGTAAGTGCGCATGATTTCAGGGTCTGTGCGCTTGCAGACACAGAGTGCCGAGGGTTGTTTTGTGGACACAAATCCGTTGCGTGGCCGCACGCGGCGCAGAGCGGGTGTTGGCTACCGAACAGATGTTTTGTGTGCCGACGCCTAGTCTCCAAACACGCCGATGAGGTTCATGCAATGAGCATGTGCCTTGCCGGGCGGACCGTGCAACCTGCGCAACCGCTCAAGCCACGGTCACAGACTCCTCAAGGAACATTCCATGAAAAAAGCTCTTCTGTTGATCGCCATTGCATCCACCTTCGTTCTGGCCGCCTGCGACCGCCAACCTGTCGTCGTGAACTCGCCAGCCTCCACCGTCCCTGGCCCGGCAGGTCCTGCGGGCGCCACCGGCAACACCGGTTCTACCGGTTCAACCGGCTCCACGGGTTACACCGGCAGCACCGGCGCAACTGGCAGCACCGGCGCAAGCGGCGGTACGGGCGCCACGGGTGATACCGGCGCAACCGGCAGCACCGGCGCCACGGGCGACACCGGCAAGACCGGTGGCGGCACCGTGATCGTGGTGCCACCCGCAGAACCTGCGAAGTAATCCACTTCTGTTCAACACAAGGAGAACACCGTGAGCATTGGAACCATTCTGTTGATCGTGCTGGTCTTGATGTTGCTGGGCGTGGTACCCACCTGGAACCACAGCCGCAGCTGGGGCTACGGCCCGAGCGGTGTGCTCGGGGTCATCTTGATCATCGTGGTGGTGTTGCTGCTGACCGGCAGGCTATGACACTCCAGGTCACTCTCGTTGGGTGACCTGCATCTTCCAGAAGCCCCCGCAGGTTCGCCTCCGGGGGCTTCTCGCATGTTGGGCCAAATCACTACTGCCAGCGCGGACACCTTGGCCGCTGACAGAATGGTCTGGTCGTTCACCTGCCGTCACTGGAGCCTTCATGTCCGCCACCGCGCGCTTCTCCCACCCTTTTGCCCACGCCGTCAAAGCATTCAAGACCGCTTCGGGCAAGAGCGGACGGCTGTATTCCCTGCCGGCGCTGGCCCGTCAGTTTCCCGAGATCAAGCGGCTGCCGGTGTCGCTGCGCATCGTGCTGGAGAGCGTGCTGCGCCACTGCGACGGTGAACGTGTGATGCCCGAACACGTGGCCCAGCTCGCGCAATGGAAGCCCAACGGCGAACGCACGCAGGAGATTCCGTTCACCGTGGCGCGTGTGGTCTTGCAAGATTTCACCGGTGTACCACTGCTGGCCGACCTGGCTGCCATGCGCAGCGTGGCCGAGCGCCTGGGACGCGACCCCAAGAAGATCGAGCCGCTGGTGCCGGTGGACCTGGTGGTGGACCACTCGGTGATGGTGGACTACTACGGCACGAAGAATGCGCTCGACCTCAACATGAAGCTCGAATTCCAGCGCAACCGCGAGCGCTACGAGTTCATGAAGTGGGGCATGCAGGCCTTCGACACCTTCGGCGTGGTGCCACCGGGCTTCGGCATCGTGCACCAGGTGAACCTGGAGTACCTGGCGCGCGGGGTGCACATGAAGGGTGGCCTGTACTACCCCGACACGCTGGTGGGCACCGACAGCCACACCACCATGATCAACGGCATCGGTGTGGTGGGCTGGGGCGTGGGCGGCATCGAGGCCGAGGCCGCCATGCTGGGCCAGCCGGTGTATTTCCTCATGCCCGACGTGGTGGGCTTTGAACTCACGGGGCGCCTGCGCGAAGGCGTGACCGCCACCGACCTGGTGCTCACGGTCACCGAGATACTGCGGCAGCACAAGGTGGTGGGCAAGTTCGTGGAGTTTTTCGGCGAAGGCACGGCCTCGCTGGCGCTGCCCGACCGCGCCACCATCGCCAACATGGCGCCCGAGTACGGCGCCACCATGGGGTTCTTCCCGGTGGACGACAAGACGCTGGATTACTTCCGTGGCACCGGCCGCAGCAAGGCTGAGATCGAGGCCTTTGAAGCTTACTTCCGTGCTCAAGGTCTGTTTGGCGTACCGGGTGCGCCGGGCGCCTCCATCAAGTCCGGCGAGATCGACTACTCGCAGGTGGTCACGCTCGATCTCGGGCAGGTCACGCCCAGCCTGGCCGGCCCCAAGCGCCCGCAAGACCGCATCGAACTGGGCAACGTGGCCGACCAGTTCGCCGAGCTGTTCAGCAAGCCCAATTCACAGAACGGCTTCAACCGCCCTGCCGCCCTGCTGCACACGCGCTACCAGCCGCACACCGGCGACGCCGTCGACACGGCGGCGCCAGGCAAGCCCCTGCCCACGCCCCCCGGAGCCCCGCGCTTCGTGGCCGAGATGGAGGCCAACAAGCCGGCCACGCTGACTGCAAAGGCCGCGCCCGACTTGCCCGCCAAAGGCAGCAAGCTGACCATCGGCAACGGCGACGTGTTGATCGCCGCGATCACCAGCTGCACCAACACCTCCAACCCCGGTGTGCTGCTGGCCGCCGGCCTGCTGGCGAAGAAGGCGGTGGAGGCGGGGCTGAAGGTCAAGCCGCACATCAAGACCTCGCTGGCTCCGGGCTCGCGCATCGTCACCGAGTACCTCACGCAGACCGGCCTGTTGCCGTATCTGGAGAAACTCGGTTTTTCGCTCGCAGGCTACGGCTGCACCACCTGCATCGGCAACGCGGGCGACCTCACGCCCGAGCTCAACGAGGTCATCACCAGCAACGACCTGATCTGCGCGGCCGTGCTCTCGGGCAACCGCAACTTCGAAGCGCGCATCCACCCCAACCTCAAGGCCAATTTTTTGGCCAGCCCACCGCTGGTGGTGGCCTATGCCATCGCTGGCAACGTGATGGTCGACCTCATGACCGAGCCGCTGGGCAAAGGCAAGGGTGGCAAGCCCGTCTACCTGGGCGACATCTGGCCCACCAGCGAGGAGATTTACGACCTGATGAAGTTCGCCATGAACGGGCGGGCCTACCGCGATAACTACGCGCGTGTGAAGGCCGAGCCGGGCAAGCTGTGGGAGCGCATCAAGGGCGTGCGTGGCAACACCTACACCTGGCCCACCAGCTCCTACATCGCCGAGCCGCCGTTCTTCGAATCGTTCGAACTCGCCTTGCCCGCCGCCACCGAGCCTCCCACTGTGCGAGGTGCGCGTGTCATGGCGCTGTTTGGCGACTCCATCACCACCGACCACATCTCGCCCGCCGGCAACATCGCCGAGAACTCACCGGCTGGCCAGTGGCTGCTGGAGCGCGGTGTGCTCAAGGCCGACTTCAACAGCTACGGCGCGCGCAGGGGCCACCACGACGTGATGATGCGTGGCACCTTTGCCAACGTGCGCATCAAGAACCTCATGCTCGCAGCCGGTGCCGACGGTTCGCGCGAGGAGGGTGGCTGGACGATCTACCAGCAGGAGGGTGTGGGTCATGGCCAGAAGATGAGCATCTTCGACGCCGCCATGCGCTACCAGGCCGCCAACATTCCCACCATGGTCTTTGCCGGTGAGGAATATGGCACTGGCTCCAGCCGCGACTGGGCGGCCAAGGGCACGCAGTTGCTGGGCATCAAGGCCGTGGTGGCGCGCAGCTTCGAGCGCATCCACCGCTCCAACCTGGTGGGCATGGGTGTGTTGCCGCTGCAGTTCAAGGCCGGTGACTCGTGGGAAAGCCTGGGCCTGCGCGGCGACGAAACCATTGACGTGCTGCCTCACCCGGAGCTCACGCCCCAAAGTGATGCGCAATTGGTGATCACACGCACCGATGGTTCGCGCAAGACCATCACGGTGACCCTGCGGATCGACACACCCGTGGAGGTGAACTACTACCGCGAGGGCGGAATCCTCCCCTACGTGCTCAGGCAATTGTTGAGCGCTTGAGCCGGATGTCGCAAAACGGCATGATGTGTTTTCCGCCGCACCAGGAGCCGCCATGCGAAAGCCTGCCTTGTACAGCCCGTCCAGCCGAGCAGGTGATTCGCTCACGGGCTCGGGTGCGCAGATGGACAGTGTGTCCGATGCGGTCGAGGTACCGAAGCCTGCGGGCAGGCTGACCCGGTTTCGCGAGGCTTCGTCTCGCACGGCATCCCGACCGCGTGTGATGTGGTCGGCCATGGCTCTGCTCGCGGCGCTGCTGGCTGCCAGCGTGTGGCAAAGCAGCGCGTTGGGTCCCAAGGCGCTCACGCAAAAGGACATCGACGCAGCGGTGCTGCGCACCCTCACCACACAAAACCTGCCGTCGCGCGCGGCGCGCGCGGCCGAGAAGATCCGCCCGGCCGTGGTGCGTGTCATGTCTTACGGCAAGAACGCCGAAGGCAAGGAGGTGGAGCAGGGCGTAGGCACCGGCGTGGTCATCACCGACAAGGGCATCATCCTGACCAACCTGCACGTGGTGCAGACCGCCATGAGCATCAGGGTGGTGTACGCCGACGGCTCCGAGTCGCCCGCCACCGTGACGGGTGCGCAGCCGCAGAACGACCTGGCCGTGCTGCAGGCGAAGATCATTCCCGACGACCTCATCTCGGCCACCATGCGCTCAACCAACGACCTGGTCCCGGGCGAAGACGTGGTGGCCGTGGGCTTTCCCTTCGGCATCGGGCCCTCCGTGTCTTCGGGTGTCATCTCGGGTTTTGGTCGGGCTTTCAAGTCGCCCGAGGGCGTGCAGGAAATCGGCAACCTGATCCAGTTCGACGCGGCCGCCAACCCGGGCAATTCCGGTGGACCGTTGGTCACCATGGACGGCGAGGTCATCGGCATCGTCACCGGCATCCTCAACCCCACGAGCCACCGCACCTTTGTTGGCATCGGATTTGCTGTGCCGATTGAAAGCGCTGCGTCCGCCGCCGGTTTGCCGCCCTTCTGAATTTCTCTTCACCGTCACAGGAGCCTCCATGGACCAGAACGCCGCCCCCGACACCGCCCAGCTCATGGAGCAGATCCTGTACGAAGTGAAACGTGTCGTGGTCGGCCAGGACCGGTTTCTGGAGCGTGTGATGGTGGCCATGCTGGCCCAGGGTCACTTGCTGGTCGAAGGTGTGCCTGGTCTGGCCAAGACACTCACCGTCAAGACCCTGGCCAATGTGGTTCAGGGCCAGTTCAAGCGCATTCAGTTCACGCCCGATCTGGTACCCGCCGATCTGGTGGGTACACGCATCTACAACCAGAAGACCGGCGATTTCAGCACCTCGCTGGGCCCGGTGTTTGCCAACCTGCTGCTGGCCGACGAGATCAACCGCGCGCCCGCCAAGGTGCAGAGCGCGTTGCTGGAAGTGATGCAGGAGCGCCAGGTCACGATCGCTGGCGAGTCGCACAAGGTGCCCAGTCCGTTTCTCGTGATGGCCACGCAGAACCCGATAGAGACCGAAGGCACCTACCCGCTGCCCGAAGCGCAGGTGGACCGTTTCATGATGAAGGTGATGGTGGACTACCCCACCGACGAAGAAGAGTTCGTGATCGTCGAGCGCGTCACCGGCACGGCGGTGCAGGTGAACGCCGTGGCCACCACGGATCAGCTCGCGGTGCTGCAGGCGCAATGCCGCCAGGTGTATGTGGATCCCTCGCTGGTGCAGTACGCGGTGAAGCTGGTGTCGGCCACGCGCACGCCCGAGAAGCATGGCCTCAAGGACGTGGCGCGTTTCATCACCTTTGGCGCCAGCCCGCGCGCCACCATTGGCCTGGTGGAAGGTGCCCGCGCGCTGGCCATGCTGCGCGGGCGCAGCTACGCGCTGCCCGAAGACATGACCGATCTGGTGCCCGATGTGTTGCGCCACCGCGTGGTGCTGTCCTATGAAGGCTTGTCGGAAGGGCTCAGCTCCGATTCGCTGATTGCAAAGATCATGAAACAGATCGCGCCACCGGCCCGCCCGCTGGAGCACGAAAAGCGCGCCGCCTGATAGCATCCGGACGCCTGCCATGTTCTTCAAACGCCTGTTCGGATCGGATCGCGGCGCAGCCGGTGCGCCGGCCAAGACCGCAGGTATTGCGCTGGCCACGCCGGTCACGCAGCGCGCTGATGCCTTGCTGCGCCGGCTCGAATGGACCGTGTTGCGCAAGCTCGACGGACTGCTGCAGGGCGACTACAAAACGCTGATGCGCGGCTCGGGTCTGGACCTGGCCGACCTGCGCGAATACCAGCTGCACGACGACGTGCGCCACATCGACTGGAACGTGACCGCGCGCTTGCAGCAGCCGCATGTGCGCGTGTTCACCGAAGACCGCGAGATGGCCGCGTGGTTTCTGCTCGACCTCAGCCCCTCGGTGGACTTCGGTTCGGGCAACCAGCGCAAGAGCCAGGTGCTGCTCGATTTCACCGCTGTGCTTGCGCGGCTGATCGGGCGCCACGGCAACCGCGTGGGCGCGGTGCTCTACGGCTCGCGTGGCCAACCGGTGGTGGACGCGGTGCTGCCCGCGCGCGGTGGCCGCACCCAGGTGCTGCGCCTGATGCAGATGGTGTTGCAGCCGCCGAAGAAAGACGCTGCCGTCAAGGACGGTGTGACCCAACTCTCCGACCTGCTCAAGGCCGCTGTGCACACCGTGCGCCAGCGCGCCACGGTGTTTGTGGTGTCCGACTTCATCAGCGAGCCCGGCTGGGAAAAGCCGCTGGGTGAACTCGCGCGCCGCCACGACGTGGTGGCTGTGCGCCTGCTCGACCCGCTGGAGCTGGAATTGCCCGACCTCGGGCTGATTCCCGTCCGCGACGCCGAAACCGGCGAACAGCTCATGGTGGACACGCACGACGCGGGTTTCCGCCAGCGTTTTGCGCGCATCGCCGCGCAGCGCGAGGCGCAACTGCGCGAGAGCCTGGCACGCGCCGGGGTCGACACGCTGGAGCTCTCCACCGACGACGACCTGGCTGAGGCAGTGGCGCGTTTCATCGACCTGCGCAAGCGCCGACTGCGCGCCGGAAAACACGCCCAGGCAGGCCGCAGCATGCCGTCTCAACTACCCGTCCGCGACCGAGGCAGCTTCGGTGCCCCACGTGAAGGAACACGCCCATGAACATCCCCGTCACCTTCCTGTGGCCGCAGTTGCTCTGGCTGCTGCTGGCATTGCCGCTGCTGGTGTTGCTTTATGTGTGGCTGCTGCGCCGGCGCAAGAAGACCGCTGTGCGCTTTGCCAGCCTGGCCATCGTGCGTGAAGCCATGGGCAGGGGCCCGGGCTGGCGCCGCCACGTGCCCCCGGTGCTGCTGTTGCTGGCCATTGCCACCATGCTGCTGGCGTCCGCGCGGCCCATGGCCAGCATCGTGTTGCCTTCGCAAGAGCAGACCATCATCCTGGCCATGGACGTCTCGGGCAGCATGCGCGCCGAGGACGTGAAACCCAACCGGCTCGTGGCTTCGCAGAATGCCGCCAAGGCCTTCCTGGCCGAATTGCCGCGCCACGTGAAGGTGGGCATCGTGGCCTTTGCCGGCTCGGCCCAGGTGGTGCAACCCGTGACGCTGAGCCGGGAGGATCTGGTGACGGCCATCGACAAGTTCCAGATGCAGCGCGCCACCGCCATTGGCAGCGCCATCGTGGTCTCGCTCTCCGAACTGTTCCCGGGTCAAGGCTTCGATGTGGGGAGCATGACCTACAACCGCAACAGCGATCCGTTCGCACCTCAGGGCCGAGCCATCGACAAACCGGCCACCGAAAAGAAAGAGTTCCAGCCCGTGGCGCCGGGCTCTTATGGATCGGCCGCCATCATCCTGCTCACCGACGGCCAGCGCACCACCGGCGTGGACACAGCCGAAGCGGCCAAGATGGCCGCTGACCGCGGCGTGCGCGTGTACACCGTGGGCGTGGGCACGGTGGACGGTGAGGTGATTGGATTCGAGGGTTGGTCCATGCGCGTGCGCCTGGACGAAGACAGCCTGAAGGAAGTGGCCCGCACCACGCAGGCCGAGTACTTCTACGCCGGCACCGCCGACAACCTGAAGAAGGTCTATGAGACCCTGAGCACACGCCTGACGGTGGAGAAGAAAGAAACCGAAATCGCCGGCTTGCTCGCGCTGGTCGCCTCCATCCTTGCGCTGTTCTCGGCAGGCCTCTCGGTGTTGTGGTTCAACCGGATTCTGTGAGGGCGCCGCCGGTCGAGCCCGGCACAATCCCCGCATGAACCAACAAGTGATCGTCGCCGGTGGAGGCATCGGCGGATTGGCCTGCGCTTTGGCTTTGGCGCGCCAAGGTGTGCCGAGCGTGCTGCTGGAACAGGCGGCGGCGTTTGGCGAGGTGGGTGCCGGCTTGCAGCTCGGACCCAACGCCACTCGGGTACTGGCCGATTGGGGTTTGAACGATGCGCTGCAGGCCTGCGCTGCGTTCCCCGAAGCTCTGCATGTGCGCGATGCCCACCGCGGCACCGATCTCGGGCAACTGCGTCTGGGTGCCATGGCAATCGCTCGCCATGGCCAGCCTTACGTCACCCTGCACCGGGCTGACCTGCATGCGCTGTTGCTGGCTGCCGTGCAGGATCTTGGGCTGACCGAACTGCGTTTGAACACGCGGCTGGCTTCGTTCACCGCAACCGCTGGTGGTGTGAGCGCCACTCTGGAAGAGGGCAGCACGCTCGACGGTGACGCCTTGCTGGGCTGTGACGGTTTGTGGAGCCGTGTGCGCTCGCAGTTGCTCGGCGCACAAGACGTGCGCGCCAGTGGCCACCTGGCCTACCGCGGCATGGTTCGCGCGGCCGACCTGCCCATGCCGCTGCGGACCAACGTGGTCACCGCCTGGCTCGGGCCGCGCATGCACGTGGTGCACTATCCCGTGCGTGGCGGCGCGTGGATGAATGTGGTGGCGGTGGTGCACGGTGTGCTGGGTCAAGGCCATGGCGGTGAGTCGGGTGCGGACCCGCAGGCCTGGACGCACGAAGCCCGGGCCATCGATCTCAAGCGTTCCATGGGCCCGGCCTGCGCGGACCTGCTGTCCATGATTGACGCCGTGCCAGCGTGGTCGCTCTGGGCCTTGAACGACCGCCCGGCCATGAGCGGAGCGCACGAGCACGCGCAGGGCAGGGTGGCCTTGTTGGGCGACGCAGCGCATCCGCTGCGGCCGTATCTCGCGCAGGGGGCGGCGATGGCGATCGAGGATGCGTGGACGATCGGTCGCCTGTTGAACCCTGCGGCGGCGTCCACCGACTGGCCGTCCCTGCTGGTTCGTTTCGCTGACACCCGCTGGCAGCGCAACGCACGCGTGCAGCAGCACTCGCAGCGCAACGGCCGCATCTTTCACGCCACGGGCCTCGTGCGCTGGGGCCGCGACACCGCCATGCGCTGGCTGGGCGAATCTTTGCTGGACAATTCATGGCTCTACAACGGGCCGCCCGAGCCCGAACAAGACCCCGTTCCTTCACCACGATCCAAGAGGAAGACATGACCCTGAAGTCCACCACCACCAACACCGAAGTCACCCGCCGCCACGCCCTGGCCACCGCCGCAGCCCTGGTGGCTGCGAGTGTGTTGCCCAACGCGCATGCGCAGGCTGTCTGGCCCAGCCGGCCCCTCAAGATCGTGGTGGGCTTTCCCGGGGGGTCCTCGCCAGACCTCATGGCGCGCCTGCTCGCCGAGCCGCTGTCGCAGGCCTTGGGTCAGCCCGTGATCATTGAAAACAAGCCGGGTGCGGGCGGCAACATCGCCGCAGCGCAAGTGGCCCGCGCCACCGACGACCACACCATCGGGCTGATGATCAACGGCAACATGACGATCGCCAGGATCCTCAATCCGGACACCACTTACGACCCGCTGAAAGACCTCACGCCGGTCTCGCTGATTGCGGTGGCGCCGCTGGTGCTGAGTGCGCCCGCCGGCAGCCCGGGCGGCGCAGCGTTCTTTGCCGCAGCGAAGCAATCGGGTACCAGCTGGAACTACGGCACTCCCGGCGTGGGCACGGTGGCCCACCTGGGTATGGAACTGCTCAAGAGCCGCGCCGGCATCGCACCGGTGCATGTGCCGTACCCCGGCAATCCGCAGGTGATCACGGCCCTGTTGGGCAACCAGATCCAGATGGCGATGCTTCCGCCGGGCCTGGCCATGGCGCAGGTGCGCGCGGGCAAGCTCAACGCGATCGGTGTCACCTCGGCCGGGCGCAGCAGCGTGGTGCCCGAGCTGCCCAGCCTGGCAGAAGCGGGTGTGAAAAATCTGCAGCTGGAGATATGGAACGCGGTGGCCGCACCCAACAGCTTGCCCAAGGCCCACGTGAACCGCCTCGCTGCACTGCTCACCGACATCGTGCGGCGCGAAGACATCCGCCAGAAGATCTTTGCGCAGGGCTGGCAGGTCGCGGGCACCTCGCCCGAAGGTCTGCGCCGTCGCATCGAGAGCGACACGGCCGTGATGAGTGACGTGATCCAGCGCAACAACATCCGCCCTTGATGCTGTCAGTGCCCCCGGCTTGCGAACCGGAACCGGCCCGTCACAGCGACGTACGCAAGCGCCAGATCTCCGGAAACAGCACCACGTCCAGCATCTTGCGCAGGTAGCTCACGCCGCCCGTGCCACCGGTGCCGCGCTTGAACCCGATCACGCGCTCCACCGTGGTCACGTGGCGAAAGCGCCAGAGGCGGAAGGTGTCTTCAAGGTCGGTGAGTTCTTCGCCCAGTTGGTACAGGTCCCAGTGGTCCTTGGGATTGCGGTAGACCTGCAGCCAGGCTTGCTCGACATCGTCGCTGGCTTCATACGGTTGCGTCCAGTCGCGATCGGTGTGGCTGATCGGCACGGCGATGCCGCGGCGCGCCAGCAGGCGCAGGGCTTCGTCGTACAGCGACGGGGCTTCAAACGCAGCCCGTACGACGGCCAGCCGCTCGGGGCTGTGCGCGTGCGGTTTCAGCATGGCGGCGTTCTTGTTGCCCATGGCGAACTCGATGCAGCGGTACTGGTGGCTCTGGAAGCCGCTGGACTGCGCGAGGTAGGGCCGCAGCGCGCTGTACTCGGGCGGCGTCATGGTGGCGAGCACGTCCCACGCGTGCACGAGTTGTTCCATGATTTTCGAGACGCGCGCGAGCATCTTGAAAGCGGGTTGCAGCTCGTCGGCGGTGATGTGGCGAATGGCTGCGTGCAGTTCGTGCAACATGAGCTTCATCCAGAGTTCGCTGGTCTGGTGCTGGACGATGAACAGCATCTCGTCGTGCGCGGGCGACAGCGGCTTCTGCGCGCTGAGGATGCTGCCCAGCTGCAGGTAGTCGCCATAGCTCATGTCGCGGCTGAAGTCGAGCTGGGCGCCTTCCTCGCGCACGATGTCTTCCGGTTTTTGCATGTCGTGATCCCGTTCGCCCTGAGCCTGTCGATGGGGAACTGTGTGGTGAGGGCTTCGACAGGCTCAGCCCGAACGGGTACTGCTCAGGTCACCGCGTGTTTCTGGTTGAACTCGGCGCGCTTCCACTCGCCGCTCTCCAGCACCTGTTTCAGGTGTTCAACCGCGTTCCACACGTCCTCGAAGCCGATGTAGAGCGGTGTGAAGCCGAAGCGCAGGATGTCTTTGTGCTTGCCGGAATCGCCGGCGCGGTAGTCGCCCACCACACCGCGTGCGATGAGGGCCTGCACGATGGCATACGCGCCTTCATCCCGGGTCAAACAAACTTGCGAGCCGCGCTGTGCATGGTTCAGCGGTGTGGCCAGTCCAAGGCCGTGGCCCTGGCAGCGTTCGTCCACCAGCGAGATGAAGAGGTCGGTGAGAGCCAGTGATTTGGCGCGCAGCGCGGCCATGCCGCCGAAGGCTTCAGCGGCCAGCAGCGTGTCCACACCGCAGTCGAGCGCGGCCAGGCTGATCATGGGTTGGGTGCCGCACTGGTAGCGGGTGATGCCGGGCGCAGGCTGGTAGTCCGGCGTGAAAGCGAACGGCGCGGCGTGGCCCCACCAGCCGGCGAGCGGCTGCCAGAAGCGGTCGGTGTGGCGCGGATTCACCCACACAAAAGCGGGCGCGCCTGGACCGCCGTTGAGGTACTTGTAGCCGCAGCCCACCGCGTAGTCGGCGCCCGCCCCGGTGAGATCCACCGGCACCGCGCCCGCGCTGTGCGCCAGGTCCCACAGCATGAGTGTGCCGGCCGCGTGGGCGGCGGCGGTCACGGCCGGCATGTCGTGCATGGCGCCGGTGCGGTAGTTCACGTGGGTGAGCATGAGCACGGCCACCTCGGCTGTCAGGGCCGAGGCGATCTCGTCGGGCTCCACCAGCACCAGCTCGAAGCCGCGCTCCTTGCAGAGCGCCTCGGCGATGTAGAGGTCGGTGGGGAAGTTGCTGCGCTCGCTCACGATGCGTTTGCGCTGCGGGTGGTCGGCGGTGCAGAGGTTGAGCGCAGCCGAAAGCACTTTGAACAGGTTGATGGAGGTGCTGTCGGTGGCCACCACGGTGCCGGGTGCCGCGCCGATGAGGCGGGCGATCTTGTCGCCCACCTGGCCGGGCATGGTGAACCAGCCGTTCTTGTTCCAGCTCTGGATCAGATCGGTGCCCCATTCGCGGGTGACCACGTCGGCTACGCGGGTGGGTGCGCTGCGCGGCATCACGCCGAGTGAATTGCCGTCGAGGTAGATGCTGCCCTCGGGCAGCAGGAAGAGTTCGCGCAGGGTGCGCAGCGGGTCTTGTGCGTCGAGTGCACGGCAGTCTTGCAATGTCATGGTCATGGTTCTGTTTCTGTTTCTGTTTCTGTTTCTGTTTCTGTTTCTGTTTCCGTTCGCCCTGAGCTTGTCGAAGGAGCGTGTTGAGTGGGTGGGGCCTTCGACAGGCTCAGCCCGAACGGTGGAAAGTGGACACCGTCACGGATTCAGAGGTCTCGAAGGATCGCGCGCACGGGGCTGGCGTCTGCGGTGGTGAGTTTCAGGGGCAGGGCGATGAGCTCGTAGTCGCCTTCGGGCACGTCGTCGAGCAGCAGGTTTTCCAGCACGCGCAGGCCGCGCCGGCGGATGGTCTGGTGGCTGTCCAGCGTCTTGCTGTTGGCCGGGTCGATGCTCGCGCTGTCGATGCCGATCAGCAGCACGCCGAGGTCGGCCAGTTGCTCCACGGTCTCGGGGGCGAAGGCGGGCAGGTCGTTGTCGAACGCGTCTTGTGGCTGGCGTTCGTACGCACGGATCAGCACTCTCTCAGGCAAGTCGGCGAGCGCATGAGCGATGTGTGCGGGCTTCACCAAGGGGCCACAGCCGATGGCATGGATCACGCGACAGGGGCCGATGAACGCTTCCAGCGAGACCTCGCCGATGGCCGCGCCAGCGGCGTCGTAGTGCAGCGGTGCGTCGGCATGTGCGCCCACATGCGGCGAGAGCGTGATGGCGCTCACGTTGACCGGGCAGCCCGGGCCGATGGTGGTGGCCCAGGTTTGTGTGTAGGCCGTATCGCCTGGAAACACCGGGGCGCCTGCGTGCACGGGAGGGGAGATGTCCCAGAGTTTTTTCATGGTGCGGTGAAGGTAGCACCCTGAAAAAAGCCGTGGTGTCGGTTAATCCCAACAAGCCTCAAAAATGCTTGAGACTTGAAGTAACGGTCATCTCAGTCTGCGCCTTCGACCGGCGGCAGGCCGTGCCGCTGGCGGGCGCGGGCGCAGGCGTCGCTGCCTTCTTCAAACTCGCGGCAGGGTGAGGGGCGCCACTCGTAAATGCCGCAGGCGATTTTTTCGCCCAGCTTGCCGGTGAGCGCCGCACAGCGGATCGGCACATGGTCTGTGCCGCGCATGCGCATGGTGCTGCCGTTGACCTCCACCGCCAGGCCCGAAGGCACGCTGCCGCCCATGTCTTCCATTTCGTAGACGGCAAAGTCGACCCGGAAGCAGGCGCAGCAGGCGCCGCAGCTTGTGCAGACACTCATGTTGCTGCTTTGACGGCTGCAGGCGCCCGGTACACCAGCACTTTGAGCGAGCGCTCATCTGATATGTCGGCAAACACCGCCGGGTTGGCCAGACGCTCCTCGAACACCAGCCCGGGCGCGGCCTCCTGCATCTGGTCCATCAGAAACGCCGGGCTGAGCTGCGGTGCGTTCAAACACAGCAGAACGCGGCCCTCGGGCCGCAGCAGATCGGGCAGGCGACGGATGAGTTTGATGTAGTCGTGGGTGGCCACGAAGCTGCCCTTCTGGTGGCTCGGCGGGTCCACGATCACCAGGCCGTAGGGGCCACCGCGCGTGATCTTGCCCCAGGTCTTGAAGATGTCGTGCACGAGAAAACTCGCGCCCGAGGGCAGGGCGTTGATTGGGTGGTTCTGCTGACCGATGGCCATGGCGCCGGCGCTCATGTCCACGTTGACCACCTGCTTCGCGCCGCCCTGCAGGGCCACCACCGAAAACGCGCAGGTGTAGGCAAACAGGTTGAGCACCTTGTGGCCCGCCGCGTGCTCGCGCACCCACTGGCGGCCTTCGGCCATGTCGAGAAACAGACCGTGGTTCTGGCCCTTGAGCACATGCACCAGGTAACGCGCGCCGCGCTCGGTAACCACATGCGGCTCGGGCACGCTGCCGGCCATCAGGCGCGTTTCGGCCGGGCCGTCGCCTCGGCACTGGAACACCCAGTTCAGCGGCTCGTCGGGTGCGATCTGACTCCAGCGGGCTTGCAGTGCTTCACCGATGACGGCCAGTGTGTCGTCGGACACTGGCTGGAAGCTGGTGAGCACCCAGACTGGCGGAAATGCGTCCAGCGTCCATTGCTCGCAGCCCGGGTGCAGGCCACCGCGTCCGTGGAAAACACGGCGCGCGTCGGTGCCGGGTTCGATGCGCGCGATCGCGTCGAGCAGGGCCTGCATCAAGCCGGGCTCAGGCCAGGCGGCCGAGCAGCAGGAATTCCATCAGCGCCTTCTGCGCGTGCATGCGGTTCTCGGCCTCGTCCCACACCACCGACTGCGGGCCGTCGATCACTTCGGCACTCACCTCTTCGCCGCGGTGCGCGGGCAGGCAGTGCATGAAGAGCGCGTCGGGCTTGGCGGTGCGCATCATGTCCTCGTCCACGCACCAGCGTTTGAAGGCCTCGCGCCGCACTTCGTTTTCGGACTCGAAGCCCATGCTGGTCCACACGTCGGTGGTGACGAGGTCGGCGCCCGCACAGGCTTCCCGCCCGTCCTTGAAGACCTTGTAACAGTCGCGGTTGCTGATGCCGGCGAGCACCGGGTCGACCTCGTAGCCGCCGGGCGTGCTCACGTGCACCGTGAAGCCCAGCAGCTCGGCCGCCTGCAGCCAGGTGTTGGCCATGTTGTTGCCATCGCCCACCCAGGCCACCACCTTGCCCTTGATCGCGTCGAGCGGCAGGCCACTGGAGGCCGGTCGGTATTCCACCAGCGTGAACAGGTCGGCCAGGATCTGGCAGGGATGGAATTCGTTGGTCAGGCCGTTGATCACGGGCACGCGCGAATGCGCTGCAAACGCTTCGATCTTGCTCTGCTCGTAGGTGCGGATCATCACCAGATCGACCATGCGGCTGATCACCTTGGCGCTGTCTTCAATGGGTTCTGCGCGGCCGAGCTGGCTGTCGCCGGTGGTGAGGTGCACCACCGAGCCACCCATCTGGTACATGCCGGCTTCGAAGCTCACGCGGGTGCGCGTGCTGGCCTTCTCGAAGATCATGGCCAGCGTGCGGTCGGGGTCGGCGAAGGGTTGGTACTTCTCGACGGCCTTGAATTTTTTCTTGATGTGGGCGGCGCGCCCCAGCACGTGGGCGTATTCGTCCGCGCTGAGGTCCTTGAACTGCAGGTAGTGGCGGATCGTCATGTCGGGCTCTGCTCGGCAAAGAAGGCGTGGATCAGTGGCAGCAGGATGGCGAGCACCTCGTCGGCCTCGGCGATGGTCATGATCAACGGCGGCACGAGGCGGATCACGCTGTCGGCGGTGACGCTGATCAGGAGTCCTGCGTCGGCGGCGCGCTGGGTGAGGACGCCACAAGAGTGGTTGAGCTCCACGCCGATCATCAGGCCCTGGCCGCGGATGTCCTTCAGGCCGGTGTGGCCGCCCAGGCTCTTCACCAGTGCGTCGTGCATGTGCGCACCCACGTGCTCTGCGTTGGCGAGCAGGCCGTCTTCTTCAATGATGCGGATGGTCTCCACACCGGCTCGCATGGCCAGCGGGTTGCCGCCGAAGGTGGTGCCGTGGTTGCCGGGCTGGAAAATGTTCGCGGCCTTGGGGCCGGCCACCACCGCGCCGATGGGCACGCCTGAGCCCAGGCCTTTGGCCAGCGGCATCACGTCAGGCAGGATGCCAGCCCACTGGTGGGCGAACCACTTGCCGGTGCGGCCCATGCCGCACTGCACTTCGTCGATCATGAGCAGCCAGTCTTGTGCGTCGCACAGGGCGCGCACGTCCTTCAGGTACTGGGCGCGCATCGGGTTCACGCCGCCTTCTCCCTGGATGGTCTCGAAGAACACCGCCACCACGTTGGGGTTGCCCACGGTGGCTTTCTTGAGCGCCTCGATGTCGTTGGCCGGCACGCGGATGAAGCCCTCCACGAGCGGTCCAAAGCCGGCCTGCACCTTGGGGTTGCCGGTGGCCGAGAGCGTGGCGATGGAGCGGCCATGGAAAGCCTTCTCATAAACCACGATCTCCGGACGCTCGATGCCTTTGTCGTGCCCGTACTTGCGCGCCAGTTTCAAGGCCGCTTCGTTGGCCTCCAGGCCGGTGCTGCAGAAGAACACATTGGTCAGGCCCGAGCGCTCCACCAGCATCTGCGCCAGGCGTTCCTGGTCGGGGATGTGGTAGTAGTTGCAGCAGTGGATCATCTTGGCCACCTGGTCCTGCAGGGCAGGCACCAGTTTGGGGTGGCCGTGGCCCAGGGTGTTCACCGCGATGCCGGCCAGCGCGTCGATGTATTCCTTGCCGTTCACGTCCCACACACGCACGCCTTTGCCGTGCGACATCGCGATCGGCAGGCGGCCGTAGGTGTTC
>JBBQSX010000029.1:0-25912 GCA_038213545.1 Burkholderiales bacterium | reverse complement strand
CGCAAACCAGCTCTGGCCGCCGGCCCTTCGGCGGATGCGATGCGCACGCCACCCTTGAGGTTGAGTTCCTTCTTTTCCGCTGCGGTCAGCTCTGCAAGCCCCAGACCCAGTGACTGCACTGCGCCGCTCGCCTGCGGCTTGGCGGGTTCAGGCGCAGCGGCCTTCACCGCGGGCTTTTCAGCCTCCAGCTCCGCCACAGTGATCGCCAGATCCCGCTGCGCACCACGGCGCAGTACCGTCATGGAACTCTTGTTCCCTGGCTTGGTGTTGCCGACAAACCGAGGGAGGTCCACCGACTTCTCGATCGTCTTGCCATCAAACTTCAGAATGATGTCGCCGGGCTCGACGCCCGCCTTGGCAGCGGGGGACTCGGGCTCCACGCCACGCACCAGGGCGCCCTTGGCGGCACCCAGACCCAGAGAATCCGCCACCTCCTTGCTCACCTGATCGATCTGCACACCAATGCGACCGCGGGTCACGCGACCGGTGGTGCGGAGTTGATCGGAAACACGAACCGCCTCGTCGATCGGGATGGCAAACGAGATGCCCTGAAAACCACCGGAACGGGAGTAGATCTGGCTGTTGATGCCGATCACCTCGCCCCGCATGTTGATGAGCGGTCCTCCCGAATTGCCCGGATTGATGGCCACATCGGTCTGGATGAAGGGCAAAAAATCGCCTGTGTCGCGCTGCTTGGCGCTCACGATGCCGGCGGTTACGGTGTTCTCGAGCCCAAACGGTGACCCAATGGCCATCACCCACTCACCCACGCGAAGGCGGTTCACGTCGCCGATCTTCACTGGCGCGAGACCGGTGGCCTCGATCTTCACGACCGCAACATCGGTGCGTTTGTCGGCACCCACCACCTTGGCTTTGAACTCGCGGTTGTCGGGCAAGGTCACCAGCAATTCGTCGGCGCCTTCAACCACGTGCGCGTTGGTCATGATCAGCCCGTCGGCGCTGAGGATGAATCCCGAGCCCACGCCGCGCGGCTGTGCTTCTTCGGAAGGGCCTCGTTCCTGGCGCGGCGTGCGCGGGGTCATCCCAGGAGGCACCGGAATACCGAATCGCTTGAAGAACTCCAGCATCTGCTCATCAGGCGCACCGCCCGCGCCCGGACGCGCTGGCGCTGCGCGCTCGAGCGTCCGGATATTGACCACCGACGGCCCCACCAGATCGACCAGATCGGTGAAGTCCGGGAGACCTCTGACACTGGCCACTGGCGGCACCACCGGCACCACCGCAGTTTGAGCCGACAGCGGGGCATGCAGGATGAGCGCGGCGGTCCCGATGGCCGCCAGAGCGGAGGATGCGGTCATGGCCAGCAGGGGCTTTTGAACACGTTTCAGGTGCGTCATGGTGATCCTTTACACAAACGCAAATGGCACAACCGGGCCGTGTGCGGCACGGCTTCTCTCCGAACGCTGAGCAATTGCGGCTCGGTAGAGGGAAATCAAGTCTGGCAGGTTCAGCGCGTCCGTTCCAGCGCAAGGGCAAAACGGCGAAGCGTCGGCGGGGGAACCTCGCCCAGCACCGTCAGCCAGTGGTCGCCCACGCGTTTGCTGACTGAGTGCGTCGCCCCGACCACCGCCGATTTTTCCTGGCCATGCCGTTGCGCGTCGAAGGGCTCGACAAACAGGGACACGGAAGCCAGGCCGTCGGAAAACACCCACTGCATAGGCGCAGTACCCGGCGCCTGGGCGCCACCGGTATCGCGGGTGTGGCAGCTCATGGCAGTGAACCCAGGCACCGCCTCCTTCAGGCGCCAGCCCTCGGCTTCAGCCGTCGTCTTCCGGAACACGGGCCGGTGGACCTCATAGCCACGGGTGTCCTTCATTACCTTCTGCAGCTTGTCCATGCTGACAGGAGCATCGAGCTGAAGTTCCGAGAACGACATCTGCTCCAGAACGGCGCCTTGTTCGCCCAGCGTCTGGAGTTTCACCACCAAGCCTGTCTGCCGCTCGGACCAGATGCGATAACCAAACCGCAGGTCGTCTTTGGGCAGTATCTCGACCATATCCGCCAAGTGACCGGCCACGCGCTGCACGCCGGTCTCCCGCACCGAATAGAACTGGGGAATCAGGTTGCTTGGAGCGCGCAGTAGCTCGGGAAACATGCCCAGTGACTCGCGCTTTTCGACAAACGCTGTCTTCGCTTCCGGCTCGAAAGTGATCACATCACTGTTGCGACGGATGGTCGTGCGGGGTGGGCCAGTGAGCGTGTCGACGCGCTCCATCTGCTGGTTCCCGTCGCA
This sequence comes from Burkholderiales bacterium, assembly GCA_038213545.1. Taxonomy (GTDB): domain Bacteria; phylum Pseudomonadota; class Gammaproteobacteria; order Burkholderiales; family Burkholderiaceae_C; genus Hydrogenophaga. The sequence continues at coordinate 23,658 of JBBQSX010000029.1, read as the reverse complement.
CACATGCCAGATCTTCGACGCCGACATGGAGGCGCCTGCCGACACCACGAGCGTGCCTGTGTAAGCCCGCTGTCTGTAGGCCTCGTGCATGCGGCTGAGCCATTCATTCACGGTTCGCGTGCTGGCCTGGGGCGTCGCGGCCACCTGGGCTTGCGAGGCACCACCCAACAGCAAGCCAGCAGCAAGCAAGGCCATGGCACCGATCGGGCGCCAGTGCTTCAAACGCAGGTGTGTATGGTGCCGGCGAGACGAGCTCGCAGCAAAGAAAGGCATGGCAGGTCTCACGTCAGACAGGTTGGATGGCATGGCTGCTCAACGTCCGACGTCGTAGGTCGCGTTGCGGATGAAACCGGAAGGCATCTGCAGGGCGGACATGCCTCCGTGTTGACGGTGTTCGGCCAGCAGGGCTTCGAGTTGCGCGTCGCGGATCACGACGCCCTGACCGGTGTTCACCGCGACAGGTGCGTTGACCGGGGGAGCCACCGCCGCCAACACAGCAGCAGGTGCTGAAACACTGGGCGCGCTCGAGGCCAGCTGTGCGCCATCAGCCCCACTCGATCCCGATCCGGAGACGACGCTCCAGCTCACCGCCATCACGGCTGCCAGCGACGCAAAACCCGCCACCAGCTTCCAACGAAACACCGCATCATTGGCCGCCTCCCCGCGAGCTTGAGCCGGCGAGGCAACGGGAGCTTGCACCGGCAAGCGCAGCGTGGCATCAGCCTTGATCTCGCTGGACGCCAGGCCGACCCTGACAGCCGCCAGGAAGTCAGTGGCTGGTCGGGCACCAATCGGCTCTGCTTGTCCACGCAGTGCGTCCCCGATCACTTGGTACGCATGCCAGTCTGTCAACGCGTTGGCATCCAGGGCACCCAGCAAGGCGTCGAGTTCGGCTGCGCTGGCCTCTCCATCAGCAATTGCGGACAACGCAGGGGAGAGTCCCGCGCTCAAGTGGAGGGCGACGGTTTCAGGCGGCAAGGCGCTGTGATGTTGTTCAGCATTCATGATTCATTTCCCCGTGTGCAAGGCAATCGACTTTGCGTGCGTCAAGCCGGCGCCCAAGCCGCTACCAGCGTTTGCCCGTTTGGCGCTCCAGCATCGGTTTGATGCGTCCGGAGATAGCCTCGCGGGCTCGAAAGATCCGCGATCGAACTGTTCCAATCGGACAATCCAGCGCCTGCGCGATTTCCTCATAGCTCATGCCCTCGATTTCCCGCAAGGTGATCGCCATTCGCAACTCTTCAGGCAGTGCATCCATGGCGGCATTCACAGCCTGGGCAATCTCCTTGCTGGCCAGCACCGCCTCGGGCGTCTCGGTATCGGCCGCATTGAAAATTAGTTCGCGTTCCGACGAGGAAGTTTCATCGTCATCCGAGGATTTCATCTGCGACTGAAAAACCAGGGGGTCGCGCTTGAGCTCCATCAGCTGCTTTTTCGCGGTGTTCACCGCGATCCGGTACAGCCAGGTGTAGAACTGGGCATCGCCTCGGAACTGCGCCAGCGCACGGTAAGCACGGATGAAGGTCTCCTGCGCAATGTCTTGCACCAGGTCGGAATCACGCACCATGCGACCGATGAGCCGCTCGACGCGGCGCTGGTATTTGATGACGAGCAACTCAAATGCACGCTGCTCGCCGCCCAGTGTGCGCTGCACCAACATGACGTCGCTGTCGGGAGGCGGGGGGGCGGTGTGGTCTTCGGAAGTCATGCGCGCGGAAATATAACCCAAGGGCTGAAACGCAATGGCCCCTGGACGGCATGGCCCGACGACAAGACGGCCAGCAAATGGCCCGGCAACCTCAGCCCCCGCTCGACACGAGGGCTCGGCGGAGATCGTTCCAACAAGCCGGGGAGGCTTGTCTGTCGACCCAGACCCACCGTGCACACGAGTTCGACCCACAGAAGCGCAACAAAACGCGGTTCTGAAGATCGAGCACACGTTCCATTTCGCTCAGGACCTGCGGCTCCGACGTGGGCGAGTCGGTCCACCACCAGGCGCCGGCACCGTCCATTTCCTGCCTGCGCTTCGGGCGCCAATGCAGAAAACCTCCGGTCGAACGAGTCCAGCTCAGAAAAGCCCATACAGTCCATAACAGCCAAGCGAGCATGGCCGCGCTGCGCGTTAGCCAAACCTCGGGACCTTGCGATTGAACGCTCGTCGTGTAAAGAAAAAACACACCCACCGCGGCGCTCAGCCCGCCGAGCAACACCAACAGCCAGGCCTGAAACGCACAACGCCCCAGCGGGTAGACCACGGATGGGGCGTTGTGCACGGAGAGCTCGCGAGATCAGGGCGATCGACGGGTTCAAACGCGCTTGAAGACCAGCGAACCGTTGGTGCCGCCAAAACCAAAATTGTTCTTGAGCGCAACGTCGATCTTCATGTCTCGCGCTGTGTTGGCGCAGTAGTCAAGGTCGCACTCGGGGTCCTGGTTGAAGATGTTGATGGTCGGGGGGCTCTTCTGGTGGTGCAGTGCAAGAACGGTGAACACACTCTCGATACCACCAGCGCCGCCCAGCAAATGCCCCGTCATGGACTTTGTAGAGTTCACCACCGCCTTGTGGGCCTGGGCACCCAGGGCTGCTTTGATGGCATTGGTCTCGTTCAGATCACCCAAAGGCGTTGACGTGCCATGGGCGTTGAGGTAGTCCACCTGATCGGCATTCAGACCCGCGTTGCGCAATGCGCTGACCATGGCCCGGCGTGGGCCGTCCATGCTGGGTGCCGTCATGTGGCCCGCATCGGCGCTCATGCCATAGCCCGAGAGCTCTGCGTAAATCCGCGCACCGCGCGCCTTGGCGAACTCGTATTCTTCAAGCACCATCACGCCGGCACCCTCACCCAACACAAAGCCATCGCGGTCCCTGTCCCAGGGTCGTGAGGCCGTGGCTGGGTCGTCGTTTCGTGTGGACAGGGCGCGCATCGCGGCAAAGCCACCCACACCGAGAGGCGACACCGTGGCTTCGGAGCCACCGGCCACGATGACGTCCGCGTCACCGTACTCGATCTTTCGCGCAGCTTCACCTATGCAATGGAGCCCGGTGGTGCACGCCGTTACCACAGCGAGGTTCGGTCCCTTGAAGCCATACCGCATGGACACATGGCCCGCGATCATGTTGATGATCGAAGCCGGGACGAAGAACGGCGAGATGCGGCGCGGTCCTCGGCTCACCAGCTCGGCATGGGTCTCTTCGATCAGCGGCAAGCCACCTATACCCGAGCCGATGATGCATCCAATACGGATGGCGGTTTCTTCGTCCAGCGCGTCACCCAGGGGCAAGCCGGAGTCGACCACGGCTTGATGGGCCGCAGCAACGCCGAAGTGGATGAAGCTGTCCATCGTGCGCGCCTCTTTGGCGCTCATATAGGACTCGATGTTGAAGCCTTTGACTTCGCCAGCAATCTTGCAGGCGAAGCTGGAGGCGTCAAACCGGGTGATGAGGTCAATGCCGGAGCGCCCGGCCAACAGATTGGCCCAGGCATCGTCCACCGTGTTTCCCACGGGGCTGATACAGCCCAGGCCGGTCACGACTACGCGACGACGGCTCATTCAGTTCCCCCGCGTTCTTGCCCGCCAGCCTGACTCCCCCGGTTCAGAGAACTTTCGGGGCAGGCAGCGGTTGAACGCATGCAAATAAACAATCAGGCCTTTTGGTGGGCCATTGCGTAATCGATGGCGTTTTGCACCGTCGTGATTTTCTCTGCGTCTTCGTCGGGGATTTCAATACCGAACTCGTCCTCGAGAGCCATCACCAATTCGACCGTGTCCAGGGAATCGGCGCCGAGGTCGGCCACGAAAGCTTTTTCGTTGGTGACCTGGCCCTCTTCAACACCGAGTTGTTCGGCAATGATTTTCTTAACACGTGCTTCGATATCGCTCATAAGTCCCTCTGAGGGTGGTTGAAATGCAAGGCCGCCATTTTAGCCGGGCTAGGGAGGTCTCCCCAGATGGCCCGCCGGGCGGCTGGCGCGGCGATTGAACAAAACTGAGGCGGATGGTGCGTTGTCAGGACATGAACATGCCGCCGTTGACGTGAAGTTCCTGACCCGTCACGTAAGACGCATGGGGGCCAGCCAGATAGGCCACCGCATGCGCAATGTCGGCCGGCTTGCCCAGATGCCCGAGGGGTATCTGCTCCAGCAAGGCCTTCTGCTGCTCTTCGGGCAGCGCGGCCGTCATGTCGGTTTCTATGAAGCCGGGCGCCACACAATTCACCGTGATGTTGCGGCTGCCGAGTTCACGTGCCAGGGCTCGCGTCATGCCAGCCACACCGGCTTTGGCCGCAGCATAGTTGGCTTGCCCTGCGTTGCCCGAGGCGCCCACCACGCTGGTGATGCTGATGATGCGGCCATACCGCTGCTTCATCATCGGGCGGATCACCGCACGGCTCATACGGAACACCGCCTTGAGGTTGGTGTCCAGCACAGCATCCCAATCGTCGTCCTTGAGTCGCATGGCCAGCATGTCGCGTGTGATGCCCGCGTTGTTCACCAACACCTGCAGCCCGCCGTGGGCCTTGACGATTTCATCGATAAGCGCTTCGGCAGAAGCGGCATCGTTCACGTCCAGCGTGGCCCCACGGCAGCCTGCTGCTGCGCCGGCCACACCGGTCAGGCTGGTGGTGATCCTGGCCGCGCCTTCGTCGCTGGTGGCGGTGCCGATCACGATCAGGCCACGCGCAACCAGCTCATGTGCGATGGCGGCACCAATACCGCGCGATGCGCCCGTGACCAGGGCCACCTGACCGGAAAACTTCACTTCAGACATGGTGTTCTCCCAACTTCAGGCCAACGAAATTTTGACGTCGGCCAGCGTGGCCGGATCGTACAGGGCAAGGCCCGTGAGCTCGGGGTCAATGCGCTTGGCCATGCCGGCAAGCACCTTGCCCGGTCCGCACTCGACGATGGTGCAGGCGCCGCGCGCCTTGATGGCCTGCACACATTCCACCCAGCGCACCGGGCCGAACGCCTGGCGGTACAGCGCATCACGTATGCGACTTGCGTCGGTTTCCACGGCCACGTCGATGTTGTTGACCACAGGAATCTGCGCCTGGGAAAACACGGTGCTTGCCAGTTTTTCCTTCAGTCGCTCGGCGGCTGGCTTCATGAGGCTGGAGTGGAAGGGAGCCGATACCGCCAATGGCAGCGCACGCTTCGCGCCATTGGCTTTGAGCACTTCACAAGCTTTGTCGACCGCCGCCTTGCTGCCCGCAATCACGGTCTGGGCGGGGTCGTTGAAGTTCACCGCCTCCACCACTTCCGCGCTGCCCGCACCGAAAGTGGCTTGCGCCTCGGCGCAGCCATCCATCACACGCTGTGCATCCATACCGAGGATCGCGGCCATGGCCCCGGTACCGACTGGCACAGCCTCCTGCATGGCGGCGGCGCGAAAACGAACGAGTGGTGCAGCCTGCGCCAACGTCAACACACCTGACGCCACCAGTGCCGCGTATTCGCCCAGTGAGTGGCCAGCTAGCACAGACGGCAGAGGGCCACCCTCGGCACGCCACATGCGCCAGGCGGCCACGCACGCGACCAACATCACTGGCTGGGTGTTGGTTGTGAGGGACAGAAGCTCCTTCGGACCGTCATGGATCAGGTTACCGACGTTTTCGCCGAGCGCGTCCGAGGCTTCGGCGAGGACACCCAACACCTCGGGATGATCGCCCCAAGCGTCGAGCATACCCACCGCTTGAGAGCCCTGACCTGGAAATACAAACGCGAAATTCTTCATGTGATCTTCAATTTGCTTGTGCGCACGACGATGAGACCCGAGGGCAACCGAGCTCAGAAGTCCAGCAAGACTGCACCCCAGGTGAAACCGCCGCCCACGCCTTCGAGCATGACGGTGTCTCCCTTTTTCACCTGCTCCTGGCGCACCGCATGGTCCAGCGCCAGCGGTATCGAGGCGGCCGACGTGTTGCCGTGCTGGTCAACGGTGACCACGACCCTGTCCATCGGAAGCCTCAACTTGCGCGCCGTGCTTTGCATGATGCGGATGTTGGCCTGGTGCGGAATCAGCCAGTCCACGTCATCCGCCGTTTTGCCCGCTTTGGCGAGGACAGCCCTTGCGGTGTCCTCAAGCACGCCCACCGCCAGCTTGAACACCGCCTGGCCATCCATCTTGAGCAGCGGATCGCCAAGGATCGCGCCGCCCGACACATGCCCGGGCACGCACAGGATGCCCGAATGCTTGCCGTCGGCATGGATGTCGGTGGCAAGGATGCCGGGCTGGTCGGACGCTTCCAGCACCACGGCTCCAGCGCCGTCACCGAACAACACGCAGGTGGTGCGATCGTTGAAATCAAGAATTCGACTGAACACCTCTGCGCCGACCACCAGCGCTTTGTGCGCAGTACCGGACTGGATCAAGGCATCTGCCACGGTCAGCGCGTAGATGAAGCCGCTGCAGACGGCCTGAACATCAAACACCGGGCAGCCGGCGATGCCCAGCTTGTGCTGCAGCAAAGCAGCGGTCGAGGGAAAGACCATGTCAGGCGTGGACGTGGCGACGATGATCAGGTCGATGTCCGCAGGGAGCAGACCCGCGGCATCCATGGCATCGCGACAGGCCACAGCGGCCAGGTCGCTGGCGAACACTCCGTCTGCAGCGAAGTGGCGGGCGCGAATGCCGGTGCGCTCCACGATCCAGTCATCACTGGTTTCCACGCCCCGTTTGGCCAGCATATCCACCATGTCGGCATTGGTCAGGCGGTTCGGCGGCAGGCAACTGCCGGTGCCGGTGATGCGGGCAAAGCGGGTCATGCGGTGCGGATGGGGTGAATCAGAGTGTGGGGATGCTCTTGAGCTCGCTGGGCAGCGACTCGGGCGACATCAGCTGCTGCGCATGTGCAATTCGTTCACGCACGTTGTCCAGCAACCGGTTGTGGGCGGCATCATAAGCCCGCCCCAAAGCCTGTTCGAACGCAAATGCGTCCGCCGATCCGTGGCTCTTGAAAACGAGACCCTGCAGGCCCAGTAACGCTGCCCCGTTGTACCGGCGGTGGTCAACGCGATTTTTGAAGGACTTTAAAACCGGATAAGCAACAATAGCTGCAACTTTCCGAAAGATACTGCTGGAGAACTCTTGTCGAAGAAAGCCGCTGATCATCGAGGCCAGTCCTTCGCTGGCTTTCAGCGCAACGTTGCCGACAAAACCGTCGCACACGACGATATCGGTCGTACCTTTGAAGATATCGTCACCCTCCACATTGCCGAAGAAATTGAGATCGCCGGTGTTGGCTGCATTTCGCAACAACACACCCGCTTTTTTGATCACTTCGCTGCCTTTGATGACCTCCTCACCCACATTCAACAAGCCGACGCTGGGTTCGGAACGACCGGTGGCAGCCGCAACCAGCGCAGAGCCCATCACCGCAAACTGCAGCAAGTGCTCGGCAGAGCAATCCACATTGGCACCCAGATCCAGCACCGTGGTGGCGCCCCCGCGGGCATTGGGCATTTGCGTGGCGATGGCCGGGCGGTCAATGCCGTCCATGGTCTTGAGTACATAGCGGGCTATGGCCATGAGCGCGCCGGTGTTGCCGGCAGACACTGCCGCTTGGGCGGAACCGTCTTTGACCTGGTTGATGGACACCCGCATGGAGGAGTCTTTTTTTCGACGCAAAGCAATTTCCACCGAGTCGTCCATGCCGACCACCTCGGTCGCAGGAACGATGGTGCAACGCACGTTGTTGCGCAGTTGAGGCCACGCCCGGAATACCTCGGGTTTGCCCACCAGCAAAAGCTGGGCTTGCGGGTGATCGGCGAGAAAGGCCAGGCAGGCGGGCATGGTCACGCCCGGACCGACATCTCCACCCATGCAATCCACGGCAATGGTGATCATCTCAACTTCCTGAGGCGGGCAAAACAGGTGCCCCGTCCATGAAAAAAGCCCGCATGGTTCATGCGGGCCTGGGCCTGTCGAATCCGCCTGACCCCGAGCGAATGACGCAACGAGGCCAATGGCGAATCATCACGTCAGGCTTCGGATTTGTTCTTCAGCACCTGACGGCCACGGTAGAAACCGTTGGGGCTGATGTGGTGGCGCAGGTGGATTTCACCGGTGGTGGGCTCCACAGCAATGCCCGGCACGTTCAGGGCATTGTGCGAACGGTGCATGCCGCGCTTGGAAGGGGACTTTTTGTTTTGCTGAACAGCCATGGTGGGCTCCTGAAATCGGTAAGGACAAACGGGTGCGCCTGAACCATGCACATCTGGGTGCCTTTGGATGCCAGCGCAAAGCCAAGCATTATAGCCCGAAGCGCTCCATCCAGCCCGGCTTCCGATGAGGGGTGGCCAGTGCGACTACTTCTTGAGCCTGGCCAGCTCGGCGAACGGGTTCTTGCGCTCGGGCTCTCCGCCGTCCATCCCCACCATGGGATCGGACGCCTGCATGACCACGGGAACGGGGCAGGTTTCGTGCAGGGGCACCAGCGGAAGCTCCATCAACAACTCGTCTTCCAGCACATCGTGAAGCCGCGGACGGGGCTCGAGCGCCAACAGGTCTTCCTCACATTCGTCGTCTTCGGCGGCTGCCGTGGTCTCGTCGTTCACGAAGCGGAACCACCGGTCGACCTTCAGCGGCGTGTCGACCGGACCGAGACATCGCTGGCAAGTCAATGGAACCGAGGCCTCGGCTTGCAGGTGCAGCCAGACGGCAGGCGCTCCACCTGAGGCACCGGCGCGCATTTCGCCGTGGGCTTGCCAGGCCACCGCGCCGAGGCCAGGTAGCGTGGTGTCGTCGGCGTGGGCCTCGGCCTGCAGCCGCTCAAAACGGGCAATGGGATCGTCGGCTTGCAGGCGGGCGCCGGCTTGGGCAAAGGCGCGAACATCCAGCCTTTCGGGATTCCAGCTGGTCTTGAGGGTGGGTTTCATGTGGGGCAGTTTAAAAGAATGCACGCAGAATAGCGGGATGACGTCTGATCGCTCCAGCCCACCCCCACCCACCTCGCGCCCACTCATCCTGGGCTCCACATCGCTCTACCGGCACGAGCTGTTGTCCAGGCTCAAGCTCCCGTTCGAGGCTGTTGCCCCCAACGTGGACGAGACGCCACGGTCCGGGGAAAACCCAGCAGACTTGGCCGTGAGGCTCGCCCTGGCCAAGGCGCGCGACGTGGCCTCGCGCCATCCTCAGGCGGTGGTGATTGGCAGCGATCAGGTGGCGGACTTGCGAGGAGAGCCGCTGGGCAAACCGGGCACGCATGAGCGGGCGGTGGTGCAACTGAAGCGGCTGCGCGGCGAGACGGTGGTGTTCCAGACCGCGCTGGCCGTGGTCTGCGCGGCCACAGGGTTCGAGCAATGCGATATCGCCTCGGTGCGCGTGGTGTTCCGCAAACTCAGCGACGCCGAGATCGAGCGTTACCTGCGGGCCGAGCAGCCCTACGACTGCGCAGGCAGCGCCAAGAGCGAAGGTCTGGGCATCTCGTTGCTGGAGCGCATCGACAACGACGATCCCACGGCGCTGGTGGGTCTCCCGCTGATCCGTACCTGCCGCATGATCCGCGCTGCCGGCGTGCACGTGCCGTGAGCACCCCATCTTCAACGAAAGGAATTCTTTATCTGGTGCCCACGCCGCTGGATTTCGGCATGGCGATGGAGGCCGCGCCCGCAGACACCTGGCTGCCGCGCGAAACGCTGGCGGTTGCCGGTAGCCTGACGCACTGGATCACGGAGAACGCCAAGAGCACGCGTGCATTCCTGAAACGGGTGGAGGCGGTGGTGGGCATTGCAGCGCCCTTGCAGGGTCAACACATCACCGAACTGCCGCGCGCCGCGCACAAAAAGGGTGACCACGCACCGCAGGCCGAGGGCGATGCACAGGCGCGGGAACTGCTGGCACCTGCCCTGGAGGGGCGCAATGTGGGCCTGGTGAGCGAAGCTGGCATGCCGGCCATTGCAGACCCCGGCAGCGCCGTGGTGCGTGCAGCTCACGCGCTGGGCTTGAAGGTGGTACCACTCACGGGCCCGGTTTCGCTGATGCTCGCACTGGCTGCCAGCGGCTTGAACGGGCAGAGCTTCGCATTCGTCGGGTACGTGCCGCAAGAGGCGACGGAGCGGAGCAAGCGCCTGCGCGAGCTGGAAGCGCTGGCACTCAAAAACGGACAGACGCAGATCCTGATCGAGACGCCCTACCGAAACACCGCGCTGCTGCAGGCGTTGTTGCAGACCCTGCATCCACACACCCGGCTGGCGGTGTGCTGCGCAATGTCGCTGCCGCAGCAGGTGAGCCGCAGTGCGCTGGTGAGCGAGTGGAAACGCACACCGGGCATCGCCAGCGAACTGCCACTGGACACGCCGGCCGTGTTTCTTTTCGGTCGCTGAAGTCTCAGCCCATCACGCGCTTGAGGTGGGCGCGCACCGAGGCTCCCAGTTCGGCATTGGCCAGCGCGAGATCGATCGTCGCTTCCAGAAAACCTTCCTTGCTGCCGCAGTCGTAGCGCTTGCCTTCGTAGCGGAAGGCCTGCACCTTTTCAACGCCGATCAAGGCGGCGATGCCGTCCGTGAGCTGGATTTCGCCGCCAGCACCGCGGGGCTGGCGGCGAATGCTCTCGAACACCGCCGGCGTGAGCACGTAGCGCCCTGCCACCGCCAGTGTGGACGGCGCCACGTCGGGCGCGGGCTTCTCGACCATCGCGAACACCTCGGCCAGCGGGGCGCTCACACCGTGCACATCGACCACGCCATAGCGCCGGGTGTCGGCACGCGGCACGTCCTGAACAGCCAGCACGGTACCGGGGCTCGTTTCATAGGCCTGCACCATCTGCTGCAGAACGGTGGGGCCGCCCTCGGCCTGACGCGCGCCCATCATCAAATCGTCGGCCAGCAACACGGCAAAGGGCTCATCGCCCACCAGGCGCTCGGCGCACATCACCGCGTGCCCCAGGCCGAGTGCACGGGGTTGGCGCACATACACGCAGTCCATGTCGTCGGGCTTGATGGAGTTGACCACCTTCAAAAGGGCCGACTTGCCGGCCGCCTCGAGTTCCATCTCCAGCTCGTAGGCTGTGTCGAAGTGGTCTTCAATGGCGCGTTTGTGGCGCCCGGTCACGAAGATCATTTCGCGGATACCGGCGGCGTAAGCCTCCTCAACTGCGTATTGAATCAACGGTTTGTCGACCACGGGCAGCATTTCCTTGGGGATGGCTTTCGTGGCGGGCAGAAAGCGGGTGCCGAGGCCGCCCACCGGAAAAACAGCTTTGCGAATCTTCATGGTTTCTCTCTCTGACTTGTTGTTTCTGGAATGCGTTCTTGCATGGTAACGGCGTGGCGTGAAATCACATCGAAAGGCTACACTGCCCCGAGCACTCCGACAGGCCAGGCCCGTCCCCGTCCACTTTCCCGAACAACAAAACATGAGCATCACCCCAGTCATTCTTTGCGGTGGCTCCGGCACCCGCCTGTGGCCGCTGAGCCGCCAGAGCTTCCCCAAACAGTTCGTGCCCCTGGTGAACAACCAAAGCCTGCTGCAGCTGACCCTGGCGCGCCTGGCCTGGTGCGGGAACCCGCCTGTGTGCGTGGCCTCGGAAGATCACCGGTTTCTGGTGGCTGATGCTGTGGAATCACAAGGCGCGGCGGGCCAGGTGCTGCTGGAGCCGGCGGCGCGCAACACGGCCGCGGCGATGGCGCTGGCTGCCCTGCTGGCCACCAGCCCTGCAAAGGCCGACCCGCTGCTGCTGTTTTGCCCGTCCGACCACCACATCCCGGACCTTGAGGCCTTTGCCCTGACCATCCGTCAGGGTGTGCCTGCGGCCGAGGCTGGCGCCATCGTCACCTTCGGCGTGGTGCCCAGTTTCCCGAGCACCGCCTATGGCTACATCGAGCAGGGCGAGGCCCGTGCTGACGGCAGCCGCAGGGTGGCGCGCTTCATTGAAAAGCCCGCGCCTGCCGCTGCGCAGGCCTTGCTGCTGCAGGGCAATGTGTTGTGGAACGCCGGCATCTTCCTGGTGCGCGCCAGCACCCTGCTGACAGCGCTCGGTCAGCACGCCGACGACATCCTGCAATCCTGCCGCCAAGCCATGGCCAACCCGAAGCAGGACACCGTGGGCCAGATCCACTTTGTGAGGCCCGAGGCCACGCCATTCCTGGCCTGCCGCTCGCAGAGCATCGACTACGCGGTGATGGAACGACACGCCGACGTGGCCGTGGTGCCCTTCCAGGGCCAGTGGAGCGACGTGGGCAGCTGGAACGCCGTGGCCGACCTCAGCCCGGCCGACGACGACGGCAACCGCATCACCGGCCAAGGACACACCTTGCATGCGAGCAATACATTCATCCACGCACCGGGCCGCACCGTGGTGGCGCTGGGCACCAAGGACCTGCTGATCATCGACACACCCGACGCTCTGTTGGTGGCCCAGCGCGACCACGCAGAACAAGTGAAAGACGTGGTGGCCCACCTCACGCGTCTGCAGGTGCCGCAAGCCGCCCTGCACCGCCGCGTCGCCCGCCCCTGGGGCTGGTACGACAGCGTGGACATGGGCGAGCGCTTCCAGGTAAAACGCATCGGCGTCAAACCCGGCGCCAGCCTCAGCCTTCAAAAGCACCACCACCGTGCCGAACACTGGATTGTTGTCAAAGGCACGGCCGAGGTCACGCGCGGCGCCGAGACCTACCTGCTGTCGGAAAACCAGTCCACCTACATCCCCATCGGCGAAGTACACCGCCTGCACAACCCCGGCAAGCTGGCGCTGGAAATGATCGAGGTGCAATCGGGCAGCTATCTGGGTGAAGACGACATCGTTCGCCTGGAAGACAAGTACGGGCGACAGCCCGACACCGCCAAACCTTGAGGCACCCGGCATGAAGATCTTGCTCACAGGCGGCGCCGGCTACATCGGCAGCCACACGGTGGTAGCCCTGGTTGCCGCGGGTTTCGAACCCATCGTGCTGGACAACTTTGCCAACAGCCATCCGGTGGTGCTGGAGCGCCTGGCCGCCATCACAGGCCGTCACATCACGCTGGAACGCGGCAATGTGCTCGACACACCGTGGGTGGAAGACGTGCTGCGCCGCCACCAGCCTGCGGGCGTGGTGCACTTCGCGGGCGACAAGGCGGTGGGCGAGAGCGTGGCGCTGCCGCTCAAGTACTTCCACAACAACATCGGTGGTGCCGTCAGCCTGCTGCGCGCCATGGAAACTGTTCACGCCGAAACCCCGGACAAGGCGCCCACGCTCGTGTTTTCCAGCAGCGCCACGGTGTACGGCGATCCGGCCACTGTGCCCATCACCGAAAACTTTCCACGCAGCCACACCAACCCGTATGGCCACAGCAAGCTGGTCATCGAAGACATGCTCTCGGCGCTGCGCACCGCCAACCCGGCGTGGCGCGTGGGCGTGTTGCGTTACTTCAACCCGGTCGGCGCGCACCCCAGCGGGCTCATCGGCGAAGACCCGGCCGGCATCCCGAACAACCTCATGCCTTATGTGGCGCAGGTGGCGGTGGGCCAGCGCGAGCACCTGAACGTGTACGGCAGCGACTACGACACGCCCGATGGCACCGGCGTGCGCGACTACATCCACGTGCAAGACCTCGCAGTCGGCCACGTGGCAGCCATCAAGGCCTTGCTGGGCAGGGGTGAGAGCTTCACCGTCAACCTGGGCACAGGCCGGGGCCACAGCGTGCTCGACGTGGTGAAAGCGTTCGAGGTCGCCAGTGGCCAGCCGGTGCCTTACCGAGTGGCGCCTCGCCGTGCTGGCGATGTGGCCCAGTGCTGGGCCGACCCGGCCCTGGCACTGCGCCTGCTGGGCTGGCAGGCCCTGCACACACTGGACGACATGTGCGCCGACGCATGGCGCTGGCAGAGCGCCAACCCCAACGGTTACCGAAGCTGAACCCCTGCGGAGCGCGCGGCAAGAAAAATGCCCTCGCCCACGCTCGCACCGAAACGTTTGGCCAGCCGCAGGCCCACGTTTTCGCGGCGGGTGTAGTCCACCAGTTCTTCGGCTTTCACGATCTCGCGCGCCACGTAGTCGAGATTGCCCAGACCATCAGCCAGACCCAGCGCCACGGCTTGCTGACCATTCCAGACCAGACCACTGAAGGTCTCAGGCGTTTCTTTCAGGCGCTCGCCACGGCCTTTTTTCACCACGTCGATGAACTGCGTGTGGATCTCGGCCAGCAGGTTCTGCATGAACAGGCGCTGCGATTCGTTCTGTGGACTGAACGGATCCAGCAGCCCCTTGTTGTCGCCAGCGGTCATGAGGCGCCGCTCGATGCCGAGCTTTTCCATCAAGCCCGTGAAACCAAAACCGTCCATGAGCACGCCGATGCTGCCCACCAGGCTGGCCTTGTCCACGTAGATGTTGTCGGCAGCCGCAGCGATGTAGTACGCCGCCGAAGCGCAGGTTTCCTCTACCACCGCGTAGACCTTCTTGTTGTGGAGGCCCTTGAGGCGCGTGATTTCGTCGTTGATGATGCCGGCCTGCACCGGGCTGCCGCCGGGTGAATTGATCAGCAACACGACCGCCAGGGCGCCCTCGTCGTCAAACGCAGAGCGCAGCGCGGCGACCACGTTCTCGGCGCTGGCTTCGGCACCCGAGGCGATCTCGCCTTTGATTTCCACCACCGCCGTGTGCGGCGTGCTGGTTGCCGAAGCCATATCGGCACTGGAATACACCAACCAGACGATCGCCCCCAGGATGGCAAGCCACATGAAGCGGGTGAACATCTTCCAGCGCCGCGCCGCCTCCTGCTCGCGAATGGTGGCAAACACCAGCTTTTCCAGCGTGGCGCGCTCCCAGGCCACGCCGTTGTTGCGGTCGCTGCCGGAAGAGCTCGTCGAGCCCAGGTTGTCGTCGTTCATGGTGCTTGTATTCTCAGAATTCAACGGGTTTGAGGTGGTATTGTGACCGCCAGTGAATCACCCCATCGAGCTCCAGCAGTTCGATCTTGAACAGCCCGCCGCGGCATGGCCCTCCCCGGCATTCGCCGGTTGCGGGCTCGTACACCGCGCCGTGCGTGGCACACACCAGCCAACGGCCGGTGTCGTCAAAAAAACGGTCGGGTTGCCAGTCGAGCTCCATGGCCACATGAGAGCAGCGGTTCAGGTAGGCATGCGGCTGGCCCTGGAAACGCACCGCAAACGCGCGGCAGGTCTGGCCCGCATAGTTCACGTCGAACGACACCGCCCTCCCCCCATCGACCAGATCGCGGCTGTTGCACAGCGGGTGAATCGGATCGTCGGTGGGTGGTGTCATGGAAGCCTCAGGCGTGTTGGGTGAGCCAGTCGTGCAAGTCGCGCACCGAATGGGCAACAAACAAGGGTTTGAGTTCGTGAAACGCGTCGGGCTCGTGTGCGCCATAGCTCACACCCACGCTCGCGCAGCCTGCGTTCAGCGCCATCTGCAGGTCGTGCGTGGTGTCGCCGATCATGAGCGTGCGCCCGGGCGCCACACCAAATTCGGCCATCAACTCGTGGAGCATCAGCGGGTGCGGCTTGCCGGCGGTCTCATCCGCGGTGCGTGAGCCATCGAACAGGCCGACCAACTCCACCGTGCGCAGCACCTCGTCCAGCCCCCGGCGGCTTTTGCCGGTGGCCACGGTCAGGAGGTGCTGGCGCTCTTTCAGTTCGGCGAGCAGGGGCAGCACGCCCTCAAACAGGCTCAGGTCGTGCTGGTGTGCGGTGTAGTGGTGGCGATACCGATCACCCAACTGAGCGTATTTTTCAGGTGGCACGTCGGGCGCGGCGTGGGCCAGGGCCTGCATGAGACCCATGCCGATCACGTAGCTGGCGGCCTCGTGGGTCGGCGGGGTGCCGCCCACGTCGGCGACGGCGAGCTGGATGCTGCGGGCGATGAGTGCCGTGGAATCGAACAGGGTGCCATCCCAGTCGAAGGCGATGAGGTCGTATTGGCGGGAGCGCATGGCGTCAGGCAGCGAGGGCCTGCGCGTGGTGGCGCAGGTGGTCTTCAATGAAGGTGGAAATAAAGTAGTAGCCGTGGTCGTACCCCTCGTGCCGGCGCAGCGTGAGCACCTGGCCGGCCTGCTGGCACGCAGCTTCAAAAAGGTGTGGATGCAATTGGGCTGCAAGGAATTTGTCGGCCAGGCCCTGGTCGATCAGCAGCGGGGGCAGTTGGCCACCGGCTTTCACCAGCTCGGTGGCATCGTGTGCACCCCAGGAAGCGTGGTCTGCGCCCAGGTAACCCGAAAACGCCTTGTCTCCCCAAGGACATTGGCTGGGTGCAGCAATCGGCGCGATGGCGGACACACTTTGGTAGAGCCCCGGGTGGCGCAGCGCGAGTGTGAGTGCGCCGTGACCGCCCATGGAGTGGCCAAACAGACCGACGCGGTCGCCGCGCGTTGGAAACTGCGACAGCACAAGCGTGCGCAACTCCTGAGTGATCCAGCTTTCCATGCGGAAGTGCTTGGCCCAGGGTTCCTGCGTCGCGTCCAGGTAAAAACCGGCACCATGACCGAAATCCCAGGACGCGTCGGCGCCTTCGATGCCGGTGTCGCGCGGGCTGGTGTCGGGGGTGACGATGGCCAGGCCCAGTTCGGCGGCGTACCGCTGCGCGCCAGCCTTGATGGCAAAGGTTTCTTCGTTGCAGGTCAGCCCGGCCAGAAAAAACAGCACCGGCACCGGGCCCTCCGTTGCCTGCGGCGGTACGAACACGCCAAACTTCATCGGCAGGCCGATTTCGGTGGAGGCGTGCCGGTAGAAGCCCTGCACGCCGCCGAAGCAGCGGTGCTCGCTCAGTGTCTCAATGCCCATCAAAACTCCACGACCGCGCGAATCGATTCGCCACGTTTCATGAGGTCGAAGCCTTCGTTGATCTGGTCCAGGCGCAGCTTGTGCGTGATCAGGTCGTCGATGTTGATCTTGCCCTCCATGTACCAGTCGACGATCTTGGGCACGTCGGTGCGGCCACGTGCTCCGCCGAAGGCCGAACCTTCCCATTTGCGGCCGGTGACCAGCTGAAACGGGCGCGTCGAGATCTCGGCACCCGCCTCGGCCACGCCGATGATGATGCTGCGGCCCCAGCCTTTGTGCGTGCACTCCAGCGCGTCGCGCATCACCTTGGTGTTGCCGATGCACTCGAAGCTGTAGTCGGCACCGCCGTCGGTGAGCTGGACGATGGCGTCCACCACGTTCGGTACGTCCTTCGGATTGATGAAATGCGTCATGCCGAACTTGCGTGCCATGGCTTCGCGCGCGGGGTTCAGATCGACGCCGATGATCTTGTCGGCACCCACCATCTTGGCGCCCTGGATCACGTTCAGGCCGATGCCACCCAGGCCGAACACCACCACGTTGGCGCCCGCCTCGACCTTGGCCGAGAAGATCACCGCACCGATGCCGGTGGTGACGCCGCAGCCGATGTAGCAGACCTTGTCGAACGGTGCGTCTTCGCGGATCTTGGCCAGCGAGATTTCGGGTGCCACGGTGTAGTTGCTGAAGGTGCTGGTGCCCATGTAGTGGAATATGGGCTTGCCGTCCATGCTGAAGCGGCTGGTGGCGTCGGGCATCAGGCCCTTGCCCTGCGTGCCGCGGATCAGCTGACACAAGTTGGTCTTGCGGCTCAGGCAGAACTTGCACTGGCGGCACTCGGGCGTGTAGAGCGGAATGACGTGGTCGCCCTTCTTGAGCGAGGTCACGCCCGGACCCACATCGACCACGATGCCCGCGCCTTCGTGGCCGAGGATCGCCGGAAAGATGCCCTCCGGATCGGCGCCCGAGAGCGTGTAGTAGTCGGTGTGGCAGATGCCGGTGGCCTTGATCTCGACCAGCACTTCGCCAAACTTCGGGCCCTCGAGATCGACAGTTTCAATGGTGAGGGGCTGGCCTGCTTTCCAGGCGACGGCGGCTTTCGTTTTCATGGCGGGTGCGGTGGGTTGGTGGGATTGGCTTTGAGGTTACCGCACAAGCCATTCCCTCCGAGACATACCGACCATGCGTCAATCCACGCGCGCGCCACCTTTGAACCACTGGCCGATCAACGCCCGCTCTTCCTCGGTGATGCCCGTGGCGTTGTTCATGGGCATGATCCTGGTGACGACCACCTGCTGATAGACCGCCTGCGCGTGCTGCTTCACCGCCTCGGGCGAATCAAGCCGCACGTTCTTGGACTGCAGGGCGGCGCCGTGGCACATCACGCAGCGTTGCTCCAGCACCGGTTTGAGCATGGCGAAACTCACCGTCTCGGGCACCGCCACCGCCCTCACCGGTGCGGGCTTGAGCCAGACGATGAGGGCCACCAGCACCACCCCACCTGCCGCGGCGTAGGGCCAGGGATGCGCATTGCGGCCGAGCTTGAAGCCATGGCGCATCACAAAGAATTGCCGGATCGCCGCCCCCGCGAACATCATGCCGATGAGGATCAACCAGTTCTGCGGATGGGTGTAGGTGAAGCTGTAGTGGTTGCTCAGCATCGCAAACAGCACCGGCAAGGTGAAGTAAGTGTTGTGCACGCTGCGCTGTTTGCCGCGCTTGCCGTGGATCGGGTCCACCGGGCGGCCGGCCTTGAGATCGGCCACCACGGTGCGCTGACCCGGGATGATCCAGAAGAACACGTTGGCGCTCATGGCGGTGGCGATCATGGCGCCCATCAACAGGAAGGCCGCGCGCCCGGCGAACAGCTGCGTGGCCAGCCAGGCCGCCACGCACACCAACACCAGCACCAGCGCGCCCACTTTCGCGTCGCCGTTTTTGCTCTGGCCCAGGGTGCGGCAAATCGCGTCGTACAGCAGCCAGAAAACCACCAGGAACGCCAGCGCCCCGGCAATGGCCGCGGCCGGGCTCCACACGAACACGTTGGGGTCGATCAGGTAGACGCTCGGACTCCAGAGATAGGAGATGAGGAAGAGCGCGAAGCCCGAGAGCCAGGTGGAGTAACTCTCCCAGTAGAACCAGTGCAGGTGCTCCGGCAGCTTGGGCGGCGACACCGCAAACTTCACAGGGTGGTAGAAGCCGCCACCGTGCACGGCCCAGAGCTCACCGCTGACGCCGTCCTTTTTCAGCTGCTCGTCTTGGGGCGGTGTGAGGCTGCTGTCCAGAAAGACGAAATAGAAAGATGAGCCGATCCAGGCAATCGCCACGATCACGTGCAGCCAGCGCAGCAGCAGGTTGGCCCAGTCGAGCAAGTAGGTTTCCATGGCACCTCAAGGCAACGTCAAGGGTTGCGACTCACCACCGCGGGCGCTGTGAGTCGACTGAGGGCCGCGATAGCGCGGGTTGAATCCGCCTGCTCCGCTGCGACCGAATTCTCAAATTGTATACACATTTTGAAGACAATCAAGTGGCATCTGGCGTCAGCATCCGGCCGCCCGTCACCAGCAACAACTGGGCCGCCACCGACGCGGCGATCACCGCAGGCATCTTGCTGTCGATACCCGGCAGGCCGATCGGGCAGGTCACACGCTCCAGCTCAGCGGCGGTGAAGCCGCGCTCGGTCAGGCGGTGGCTGAAAGTGGCCCACTTGGTACGGCTGCCAATCAGGCCGATGAAGGCGAGGTCGCTGCGCTCGCGCTGGCGCTGCAGGCAGGTCGCCACCACGTCCAGGTCTTCGGCATGCGAGAAGCTCATGACCAGCACGCAGGCCCCCGCCGACACATCGCGCACAGCGGCATGCACCGGGTCGGAATGTTCGGTGCTCACCTGCGGCGGCAGGCCAGGCGGAAACACGCCGTCGCGGCTGTCGATCCAGGTCACATCGAACGGCAACGGGGCCAGCGCCTGCACGATGGCCCGCCCCACGTGCCCGCCGCCGAACAAAGCCAGCGGCGTGTGCGAAGACCGCAGACGCTTGCGCAAAGGCCCGGCATCCGAGGCATCCACCCGCTCGAAGCGCAGCACCAACGCGCCACCGCAGCACTGGCCCAGGCTGGGTCCGAGAGTCACGCTGTGCCGCCAGACAGCCAGTGTCCCGGAAGCCGTGCCGGGCTCCTGCGCCAGCGCCTCGCGGGCCTGTTGTGTTGCTTTCCACTCCAATTGGCCGCCGCCGATCGTGCCCACTTCGCCGCGCGTCGCGTCGGCAAAGACCGCCATCCACGCGCCCGGTTCGCGAGGAACGGAGCCGCGCGTGTCTTCAACGGTGATGAGCACCGCAGGACCCAGCGCCAGATTCAGCAAAAAGGTTTCAAGCTCGCCGGACATGTGTGGCGCCGATGTCGAAGAATGTGTATGGAGACGTAAACGGGAACCGAGCGGCGCAGTATCGACCTTACTGTGCGAAACGCCACAGCCAATCCACAATACACGCCATCCACCCGTTCGTATGCACTTTCAAGGCGAGACGAGACGGGTCCGATCAGTTCCAACAGGTTTGACCACATGAGAGACATCGAACCCGCACCGCATCTTGCCGCCCGGCCCGATGCCCCTGTTTCCACCCGCAACAACCGCGCTCCCTGGGCCTGGCTCGGCGTGCTGACCGCCGTCCTGCTCGCCTCATGCGCCACGCCACCCCCGCCCCAACCCCAACCGCCCGCCGCGCCACCGCCCCCGCTGGCGGCGGCCATCCCGCCACCACAGGTCTCGACGCTGCCCCCGCCCGAGTTCATATCCCAGGCAGTTACTCCCTTGGACTACCGCAAAGACGGTGCCCGCCACATCTATGAGCGCAACAGCCACCGCATTTACAAGGGTCAACTGCCGCCGCTGATGCACGCGGTGGGTGTGTTGCAGGTCGAGGTGGACAACCGCGGCCAGGTGCGCAATGTGAGCTGGATGCGCGCGCCGAGCCATGTGCCGGACGTGATGCGCGAGATCGAACGCACCGTTCGCGCTGCTGCACCGTTCCCGGCGCCCGTGCGCATGGGCAGCGTCACCTACACCGACGTCTGGCTGTGGGACAAGAGCGGCAACTTCCAGCTCGACACGCTGACCGAGGGACAGCGCAGCAAGTGAAAGAAACCCGCCGAAAGGCGGGTTTCTTCTTGGGGGAGGCTCAACTCCCGCGGTACGTGGAATAACTCCACGGGCTGACCAGCAAGGGCACGTGGTAATGCTGATCGGTGTGCGCCACTCCGAAATCCAGGGACACCCGGTTGAGGAAATTCGGCTCGGGCAGGGCCACGCCCTTGGCTGCGAAGTAACCCTGCACATCGAACACGAGCCGGTAGGTGCCTGCCTTCAAGCTCGCGTTGTCGTACAGCGGCCCATCGGGGTTGCGCCCGTCTCCGTTCAAGACGAAACGTTTCACCAGCGTGGACCGCTCGCCAGCAGTGGTGTGCAGTTCCACCTGCATGCCCGCTGCAGGGCAGCCGTGCATGGTGTCCAGAACGTGTGTGCTCAATCCCATGGTCATCTTTCAAAAGTCTGCAGTCGACTGAAAGTGTATACACTTTTTGTTTTTCTGGATATGATGAATCCATGGAAACCTCCAGCACCCTGCACATCGTCGAGTCGCTCACCCGGGCCATCGTCGAGCACCGCCTGCACCCGGGCACCAAACTGGCCGAGCAAAAGCTCGCCGACCATTTCGGGGTATCTCGCACTTTGGTGCGCCAGGCGCTGTTCCAGCTGTCGCAGAACCGGCTGATTCGCCTGGAACCCGCGCGCGGTGCCTTTGTGGCCGCGCCTTCGGTGGAAGAAGCGCAGCAAGTGTTTGCCGTGCGCCGCATGCTTGAGGCGGAAATGACGCGCACCTTTGTGAAGACTGTGACCAACGCCAAGATCAAGGCACTGCGCGAACACGTGGCGCAGGAAAAGCTCGCGGTGAACAACGAAGACGTGGCCGGACGCACCGAGCTGCTGGGCGATTTTCATGTGCGCATGGCCGAGCTCATGGGCAACCAGGTGCTGGCCGAGATGCTGCGCGAACTCATCTCGCGCTGCGCACTGATCACGCTCATGTACCAAAGCAACCAGGCCGCCGAGCATTCGAACGATGAACACGCGGACATCGTGAAGGCGCTGGCCGCGCGAGACGAGGAGCTGGCTGTGCGCCTGATGAATGAACATTTGCAGCACGTCGAAGAAAACCTCACCTTCGACCGAAAAATTCCGACGAACGACATCTCCATGGCTCTGTCATGACCTACGACTCCACCTTGCCGTACCCGCGCGACCTGGCTGGCCATGGCCGCGATGTGCCCCATGCCCAATGGCCTGGGGGTGCACGCATCGCTGTGCAGTTCGTGCTGAACTTTGAAGAAGGCGGCGAAAACAGCGTCTTGCACGGCGACGATGCCTCCGAGCAATTCCTCTCGGAAATGTTCAACCCCGCGGCCTATCCCGCGCGGCACATCAGCATGGAAGGCATTTACGAGTACGGCTCGCGCGCGGGTGTTTGGCGCATCCTGCGCGCGTTTGAGCAGCGCGGTCTGCCGCTCACCGTGTTCGGCGTGGCCACCGCCCTGCAGCGCTGCCCCGACGTGACCGCTGCCTTCACCGAGCTCGGCCACGAGATTGCCTGCCACGGCCTGAAGTGGATCCACTACCAGAACGTGAGTGAGGCCACCGAACGGACTCACATGGTTCAGGCCATGCAGATCCTGGAAACGCTCACCGGCAGCCGCCCCTTGGGCTGGTACACCGGCCGCGACAGCCCGAACACGCGCCGCCTGGTGGCCGATTTCGGCGGTTTCGAATACGACAGCGACTACTACGGCGACGACCTGCCTTTCTGGATGAAAGTGCAGAAGAGCGACGGCAGCGATGCCCACCAGCTCATCGTGCCCTACACGCTGGACTGCAACGACATGCGCTTTGCGCTGCCGCAGGGCTTCTCGCACGCCGACCCGTTTTTCCAGTATCTCAAAGACAGCTTTGACGCGCTCTACCAAGAGGGCGACCCGGCTGGCCTGGACCGCCCGAAGATGATGAGCATCGGCATGCATTGCCGCCTGCTCGGACGCCCCGGTCGCATCACCGCGCTGCAGCGTTTCCTGGACCACATCGCGCAGCACGAACACGTGTGGGTCGCGCGGCGCATCGACATCGCCCGCCACTGGCGGCAGCACCACCCGGCACCGACCTGAGCCATGACCACCACCCTGCAACAACTCAACAGCGCCACGCCCGCCGAAGCGCTGCGCCTGCTCGACGGCCTGTACGAACACTCGCCGTGGATCGCCGAGCAGGCACTCGCACAACGGCCCTTTGCATCGCTCGCCGCACTCAAACACGCCATGGTCACCGTGCTGGCCAACGCCAGCCTGGACGCGCAGCTCGCGCTCATCCGCGCCCACCCGGAGCTTGCCGGAAAGGCCATGGAGAGCCAGTCGCTCACCACTGAGTCGACCAACGAACAACAGAAGGCGGGCCTCACGAACTGCACGCCCGGGGAACTGGTCCACATCCAGCAGCTCAATGCGCAGTACCTCGCGAAGTTCGGCTTTCCCTTCATCCTCGCGGTGCGCGGACCGCGCGGCACGGGCCTGTCCAAGCGCGAGATCATCGCCACCGTGGAGCGCCGCCTGGGCAACCCGGTGGACTTCGAGCGCGCCGAGTGCCTGCGCCACATCCACCGCATCGCCGAAATCCGGCTCAACGACAAGTTCGGCTTCACGCCCGCCGTTGGCAACGAGGTGTGGGACTGGCACGAAGACCTATCGCGTCACAGCGATCCCGGGTTCGCCGAACAGGGCCAGCTCACCGTCACCTACCTGACCGATGCGCACCGCGCCTGTGCCGCCGACCTGGTGGCGCGCCTGATGGCGTGCGGGTTTGATGAGGTGAACATCGACGCGGTGGGCAACGTGGTGGGGCGCTACC
>JBBQSX010000028.1:0-26483 GCA_038213545.1 Burkholderiales bacterium | reverse complement strand
CCTGCCGAAGATCTTCGAACGCGCCGGAAACTTCCACCACGGTTCGATCACGGCCTTTTTCACGGTTCTGGTGGAAGGCGACGACATGAACGAGCCGATCGCGGATGCCGTGCGAGGCATTCTGGACGGCCACATCGTGCTCTCGCGCTCGCTGGCCGAGTCGGGCCACTTCCCGGCCATCGACGTGGAGGCCTCGGCCTCGCGCGTGATGCACAACGTGGCCGGTGCAGTGCACCTGGAGCTGGCACGCAAGTTCCGCGGCGCGTACTCGCGTTACATCAAGAGCCGTGACCTGATTCAGCTGGGCGCCTACGTGCCCGGGAGCGACCCGGAAACCGACCGAGCCATCGTGCTGTACCCGGCGCTGCAGCGTTTCCTGATGCAGGACATGAATGAAGCAGCCACCCTGCCCGAGAGCCTGCAGCAGTTACAGGCTTCACTGCAGGAAGACAAGCCGGGCAACGCCCAACGCCAGTCACGTCCGAACCACAACCCCTATGAAGGCAAACAGGCATGACCACGATCCAGACGCTCAACAAGGTGGTTGAAATCGCCGAGAAACGCCGCGACGAGGCACTCGGTGCGCTCGGGCAGATGCAGCGCGAACTGCAGATCGCCCAGGACCAGATGGACCAGCTGCAGTCCTACGCCCAGGAGGCCGAGCAACGCTGGGCCGTGCGCAGCGCTGCCGGGGTGGACGGCACCCTGCTGATGCACCACCGCCAGTTCATGGCCAAGATCGACCACGCGCTGGACTTCCAGCGCGGCGTGTTGCGCGAGCGCATGGAACTCATCGAGCGCGCCCAGGGACAGGTGCATGTGTGCGAACGCGACGTGGCCGGTCTGCGCAAATTCACCGAACGCAAGCAGATCGCGGTGCAGCACCGCGTGCAGCGTCAGGACCAGAAAAACACCGACGAGATGGCGCTGGCCATCCACCTGCGCCAGAGCCTGGCGCGGGCCCAACTGGAAGGCGCCCGAACATGAGCAACACCACCGCCACCACCAGCGCACCCAAGCCGGTGGAGAGCACCGCCAAACCGGCGCAGGCCAGCGCACGTGCGCCCAAGGACAAGGCCGCCGGCGAGGACATGTTCGCCAACCTGCTCGGCCTGCTCGCGAGCACACAGGTGTTGCCCGACGCGGTCACGCTCACCAGCGCTGCGCTGAAGGAAACGCCCGCCAGCGACCCCAAAACGCCCGACGGCAGCGACAACCCCTTCGCCGCCCTGCTGGGCTGGGGACTGCCCGGCACCGGCAAGGACGCACCCAGCCGGTCCACCGGCACCGACGCCACAGGCCTGACCGGTGCGGTGGGCTTGGCCGACCGCACTGCGGCCACCACCACCATTGCTGGCGCCGGCGCCGGCGAGGGAAAGATCGATATCTCGGGCATGACCCCGGTGGAGCCCACGCCGCTGGAAGCCACCCCCAAAGGCCAGGTAGCGCTGCCGGCGAACGCAGCGCGCCCAGGTGCGCCCAGCATGCCTGCGCGTGCAGCCGAGGGTGTGTCCACAACGACCTCGGCCACGGCGGGCACGCCATGGCGTCAGGCTTCCGTGGCCAGCACCGAAACCGTGGCGCTCCAACAGATGGCCAACCAGAACGCAGCCGTGCGCAGCACCGTGGCGCTCAACGAGCGCTTTGGCGTGACGCCAGGTGTGCCTTTGGCAGCCAGCGAGCTGCGCGAAGCCAGCCCGGAAGGTTTCAGCTCCACCACCCCGATGGGCTCGGGCAACCGCGCCACCGATTCAGCGCCCACCCCCGTCGGCGCCACGGCCGGAGACACGTCCATGGGCTCCGACAGCACCAGTTCAGACGCCAGCGCCTTCAACCAGACAGACGCACAGGCTGGCAATCCCTTTGCCGATGCCAACGCCGCCGAAGAGCCGACCGTGACCCACTGGGGCACGCAACACCTGCGCCACGCCAGCCTGCGCGTGGATGGCGAAGCGGGCGAACAAGCCATCGACATCCAGCTCTCGATGAAGGGCCAGGAAGTGCAGGTGGAGTTCAAGACCGACAACGCTGAAGCACGCGCCTCACTGCGCGAGAACGCGGGCGAGTCGCTGGCCGATCTGCTGAACAAGAGCGGCATCCAGCTGGGTGGTGTGTCGGTGGGGTCGCACGGTCAGCCGGGCTCGCGCGGTGAGGGTGGATCGACTCGGCAAAACGGCGTTCGGGGTGTGGCTCAAACCAGCCTCCGGCCCGTCACGGAGATATCGAGATCCGTTCATACGGTCCCTCGAGCCGACGGCAGCCAGCCTCTGGACGTCTTTGCATAGGGCCACGAACTGCTCCAGCGAACCCTTGAATAAGCGCCTTTTCAGGCGCTTATCTCATGACCGGCACCCGGGCCCCCGCCCAATAATTCTTCAAACCCCACACGTCTTCCGCGTGTGACGCCCTCCTCCCAGCGAGGGCCTTTTGAAGGATGCCCATGTCTGCTGCCGCCACCGCCACCGCCGCTCCCGCTGACGCGCCGAAGAAGAAGAGCAAGAAGCTGCTGTTCATCATCATCGGTGTGGTGGTGCTGGCCCTCATTGGCGCCGGCGCCGCCCTCTTCATCATGAAGAAGAACGCCGCTGCCGCCGACGACGAATTCGCCGATGAGGAACCTGCGGCCCACGTGGCCAAGGACCCCAAGCACGCACCGGTGTTCATGCCGCTGGAGAACATGGTGGTCAACCTCGCCGATCCCGGTGGCACCCGTTTCATCCAGCTTGGACTCACGCTGCAACTGCAAGACGCCAAAACCGAAGCCGATGTGAAGGTCTACATGCCCAGCATCCGAAGCCAGGTGCTGTTGTTGATCTCCCAGCGCACGGCCGACGAGATGTTGCAGGTGCAGGGCAAGGCCAAGCTGGCCAAGGACATCATCGCGGCGATCTCGCACGAGATGGGCTACGAAGTCGCCGAACCCGAAGCAGAACACGCCGACGAATCGCCCAAGAAGAAGAAAAAATCCAAGGCTCCGCCCAACCCGGTGCAGGCCGTGCTGTTCTCCAGCCTCATCGTTCAGTGATCCGGGCACACCACCATGGCTGACGCATTTCTGTCCCAGGAAGAGATTGACGCCCTGCTCGAAGGCGTCACCGGCGAGAGCCAGAAGCTCGCCAAGGAAGACGCGCCCACAGGCGCCGTGCGCGACTACAACCTGCAGAGCCAGGAGCGAATCGTGCGTGGGCGCATGCCCACCATGGAGATCGTCAACGAACGTTTCTCGCGCAACCTGCGCCTGGGCTTGTTCAACTTCATCCGCCGCAGCCCCGAGATCTCGGTGGGCTCGGTGCAGGTGCAGAAGTACAGCGCTTTCCTGCGCGAACTCGTGGTGCCGACCAACTTCAACATCATGGCCATCCGCCCGCTGCGCGGCAACGGGCTGGTGGTGTGCGAGCCCACGCTGCTGTTCGGCGTGATCGACAGCCTGTTCGGTGGCAATGGCAAGTTCCACACCCGCATCGAAGGGCGCGACTTCTCACCCACCGAACAGCGCGTGATCAACCGCCTGGTGGACGTGGTGGCCGAGGAATACAAGAAGGCCTGGCGCGGCGTGTACCCGATCGAGTTGCACTACCAGCGCTCGGAGATGCAGCCCCAGTTCGCCACCATCGCCACCCCCAGCGAGATCGTGGTCTCCACCAGCTTCACGCTGGAGATCGGCGACATCACCGGCTCGCTGCACATCTGCATTCCCTACGCCACGCTGGAGCCGATCCGCGACGTGCTGTATTCAAGCGTGCAGGGCGACGCCATCGAGGTCGACCGCCGCTGGGTCAAGCTGCTCAGCCACGAGATTCAGGCCGCCGAGGTGACCATGGTCGCCGAGCTGGCCCAGACCGAAGCGACGGTGGAGCAGTTGCTGTCGATGCAGATCGGCGACTTCATCGAACTCGATCGCAACCCCACCATCCAGGCCCATGTGGACGGGGTGCCGATTTTCGAGGGGCAATACGGCACCCACAAGGGCAAATACGCACTTCGCGTGGAGCGCAATCTGCGCGGAATCGACAAGAACTGGCTCGGAGAAAACCATGTCAACTGACACTTCACAAGACTCCATCGCTGACGACTGGGCGCAAGCCCTCGAAGAGCAGTCGATCACCAGCGGTGGTAACGACGGCCCTCACGTGTTCGACGCCACCGCCACGCCTGTCCCCGCAGGCTCGGGCAACAGCAGCGGCAACCCGATGCACGACATCCAGATGGTGCTGGACATCCCGGTGCAACTCTCCGTGGAGCTGGGCCGCACCCGCGTGCCGATCAAGTACATCCTGCAGCTCGCGCAGGGCTCCATCGTCGAACTCGATGCGCTGGCCGGTGAACCCATGGACGTGCTGGTCAATGGCTACCTGATCGCCCAGGGCGAAGTGGTGGTGGTGAACGACAAGTTCGGCATCCGCCTGACCGACATCGTGACGCCGTCCGAGCGCATGAAAAGAGTGAGCAGGACCTGATCCATGTTGCAAAACGCCATGCCCGCGCTGCTGTTGCTTGCCTTGATGGTGGGCCTGGCTTTTGCCCTGAAGTGGGCACGCCGCCGCCTGCCCGGTATTGCCGGCCACAGCGGCCCGGCATTGCGCGTGCTCTCCAGCCTGTCGCTGGGCCCGCAACAACGCGTGGTCACGGTTCAGGTGGGTGATGGCGCAGAGCGCGTCTGCCTGGTGCTGGGTGTGGCCTCGGGCAGCGTGACCGCGCTGCACCAGATGCCACTGCCGGCTGAATTGCCTGCTGTGCCTGTCGACCCCTCGTCGCTCCCCACTGGATTCGCTGCGCGCCTGTCGCAGCTCATGAAAGCTCCCCATGCGCCGCGTTGATGTTGTGCGAGGCGGTCTCCTCTTCGGCGCGCTGGCGCTGTGCGCCGCCAGTGTGTGGGCGCAGGCTCTGCCCATTCCGGCCGTGCCGGCGGCAGCCACCGCCACGACCGGCCCTTCGCTCCCGCTGATGATCGGTCAGGGCAGCGGCAGCACCAGCTACTCGGTGCCGATCCAGACCCTGCTGTTCTTCACCGCGCTGTCTTTTTTGCCGGCCGTGTTGCTGCTCATGACGGGCTTCACCCGCATCGTCATCGTGCTTTCGCTGCTGCGCCAGGCGCTGGGCACGCAGTCGGCCCCGCCCAACCAGGTGATCGTTGGTCTTTCGCTGTTCCTCACCCTGTTCGTGATGGGCCCTACGCTGGACAAGGTGTACGCCGACGCCTATGAGCCCTACTCGCGCAACGCCATCACCTTCGACCAGGCGCTGGAGCGCGGCCAGGGCCCCATGCGCGCCTTCATGCTCAAGCAGACACGCCAGTCCGACTTTGAACTCTTCGCCAAGCTGGCCAAGCTGCCCGTTGAAGTGACCGCCGAGAACGCCCCGTTTCGCGTCCTCGTGCCGGCCTTCGTCACCAGCGAACTCAAGACCGCGTTTCAGATCGGTTTCATGATCTTCATTCCGTTCCTGGTGATCGACATGGTGGTGGCCAGCGTGCTGATGTCGCTGGGCATGATGATGCTGTCGCCGGTGCTGGTGGCGCTGCCGTTCAAGCTCATGTTGTTTGTTCTCGCTGACGGCTGGAACTTGCTCATCGGCTCCCTCGCCGCATCGTTCGCACAGTAGGTAAAACATGGATCCCCAAGCCGCTCTCACGATGGCGCAGAACGCGCTCTTCATGCTGCTCATAGTGGCCGCCCCCGTGCTGGCCACGGTGCTGGTGGTGGGCCTGGTGGTGAGCCTGTTCCAGGCCATCACGCAGATCAACGAGGCCACGCTGGCCTTTGTGCCCAAGCTGATCGCGGCCATCGCGGTGTTCGCAATCGCCGGGCCGTGGATGATGACGACCATGGTCGAGTTCATCCGCAGCACGATTTTGTCGATCCCCAACTACGCCATCTGATCGCGCTCCGGACATGCCCACGTTCACCGAAGCGCAGGTGATGGCGCTGGTCTCGCCGGTGTTCTGGCCTTTCCTGCGCATCCTCGCGGTCTTCTCCAGCGCTCCCATCTTCTCTTCTCGCTCGGTGCCGCTGCGCACGCGCGTGGCGCTGGCGTTCATCGTGGCCGTGTGCGCACAGGCGGGGCTGGGCGACCAACCGATGATCGCGCTCACCGACCCGCGGGCGTTCTCGGTCGTCATGCAGCAGGTGGTGGTGGGCATCGCCATCGGCCTGGCGGTGCGCATCGTGTTTTCGGCGGTGGAGCTTGCCGGCGAGATCATCGGCCTGCAGATGGGCCTGAACTTCGCCGGCTTCTTCGACCCCACGACCAACGCTCAGTCCAGTACCGTGGGTCGCTTCTTCGGCAACACCACCATGCTGCTGTTCGTGGTGATGGGTGGCCACCTCATGCTGCTGCAGGCCGTGATCGCCAGTTTCAACACCTTCCCAGTGGGCGGCGGTGCGCTTGATTCGGTCAACCGCATGCAGTTGCACGAGCTGGGCGCGGTGGTGTTCCGATACGGCCTGTGGATCGCTTTGCCCATGATCGGCATGCTGATGTTCGTCAACATCGTGCTGGGCTTCGTCTCGCGCATCGCACCGCAGATGAACGCCTTCGCGATTGGTTTCCCGCTCACACTCTCGGCCGGTCTGGTGGGCATCGCCTTCACCCTGCCCATGCTGGACGCGCCGGTGCTCGCGCTCATGAAGCTGGCCACGGAGATTTTCACGGGCGGTTGAGGGTCAGAAGTGTCGGAAAGATTGACAAGGTTCGATTGCTTGACTCCGTTGCCATCAAGAATCATGTTGATATGTATGGAAAAAACGTCAGGGCACGACTCTTGCTTGTAAGGGTGCAACTAACTCGGAGCTCCCATGCACACACGAAATCTTTTCGCTGCGATTGCCCTTTTTGTCGGCGTTGGTTTCGCCCACGCGGCACCCGTCACCTTGATCAACGGTGCGACTCAAGGCCTGTACAACAGCGGCTTGGGGACCGTGCTTGACGGCACCAGCGATGCATTCCCGGCGGCCAATGTGAGTGCGGGCGATCCGAACCTCAGTTTTGCAGTCGCGCCCAACCTGACGCCGGCTGCTGGCGCACTGGGTAATTGGTTGACAACGCCTGCCACGCCCGGCGGAGCTTGGTCTGGCCTGCAAGTCATCCCCTCTGCGTGGGCCGTGAACACAGAAACGGCCATCATTTACAGCTTTGACGCAGGTGCCACCGGCCTGAACAGCTTCTCGGCGTCTTTCGGTATCGACAATGGCATCTTTGTCTGGCTCGACGGGGTGTTTCTCGGTGGCGAGATGCGCCCGGGCGGCGCATCTTTGGGGGAGCATGTGTTCAATGTCGCCTCGGTGGGCGCAGGCCTGCATCACCTTCAGATCTTGCGTGAAGACCACGGCGGCGGCACTGGATATGCAATCAATGTGACCGGGCAATACAACGTACCTGAGCCGACGACGCTGGCCTTGTTGGGCTTGGCAATTTTGGGTCTGGGTGTCACCCGTCGCCATCGCACCTGAGCCGGCAGCGTCTCTCCGATCCAAAAGGGGCAGTTCATCTGCCCCTTTTCTTTTGCCTGCTGGGTTGCTATCAACTGCGGCACCACCGCCACCGGCATCAGCGGCCAAACTTCGCGCGTCACCGCGCTTGTGGCCACGGAGCCGAGCATGGTGAACGACAGGGCCGCAAGGTTGAAGTTCTGCACGATGGGACGGTGCCACGCGCGGGTCGATGCCCCAGACCCGGAACCACACGGCCACCATGCTGAAGGCAAAGCCCGACAGGCCCCGTACAAAACCGGCCTCGGCTGCACCGACCGCCATGGATCGGGCGCCATGCCGTTGTCATTCCCAGGTGATGCGGGTCAGCTTCCATTCGTCAGACACGCGCCGCCATTCCAGGCGCACCTCGTAGGGCGCCGCGCGCTCCGGAATCAAACCTTGGGCACCCGTGACCAGCACCTGCGCCTGCGTGAGGCCGGACTGCGCCGCCGTGGGGTCGATGCTGCTCTTGCGGGTGACCGCAATCACCTTGACGCTGGCGTAGCGCAGGAACATGAGCGTCATGGTCTTGCGCGCCCAGTCGCGGTCCAGGCCGTCTTGCGCCTGGAAGCCGGCATCGAGCTGGTCGAGGACTGCGCTGGTGTCCCTGGCCTCCAGGTTGTCTTGCAACTTCTGAACGGCGGCTTCCAGCTGGGCCTGCGGATCGGCTTTGCCGCAGGCGGACAAGGTGAAGGCCGGTGCCAACAGCAGCAAGGTCAGGAAGCTTCGGTGTTTCATGGGTTCAGCGCTCGGCGATGTAATGGGACATGGTTGCGCTCTCCCCCTCGGCCAGAAACGCACGGATGTCGGTCTCCAGAGTTCGGTCAGCCACGGTGGCTCGGGCCCGCTGGTGCAGGTAGTCGGCCCACGAGGCGACGATGAAGCGCTCCACATAGCGCGAAGGTTCGCCCAGGTCGCGGTAGACGCGCCAGAAGCTCGCACCGTCGCGCCGACGTGGCGCTTTCATGCGGGCGATGGTGTCGAGAAACGCCTGGTCCACACCCGGGCGGATGCGGTACCCCACCTCCACCGCCACCGGGCCGGCTGACGGGCTGGGCTCGTCCACCACAAAGAGTTCGTCCCAAGGTGTGCCCTGCGTCACCTCGTGCAGCGCGCCCATGCGCAGCGGAAACGGGCGCACCAGCAGCAAACCTGCGGCCATGACCACGCCGGCGGCCACCAGCGCGGCGGTGAGGCCGGCGATGTCGGACACCGCGCCCCAGAAGGCCGAGCCGATGGCAAACGCGCCAAGCGCGGACACGATGTGCAGCGCCACAGCGCGCGAGCGCACCCAAGGCGGCGCGCTGGCCTGGGTGGCGGTGTTGAAGGTGGACATGGTGGACATCCACGCAGCGCCGCCCACGGCCATGGCCGCGTACACCAGCATCGGCACCCGCACCCACGCGGCGATCCACATGACGGCGGCAAACGCCACGCAGCTGGTGGCCACGATCGCATCCAGCGGGAACCGCGCCCGCATGCGGCCGATGACCAGGCCCGCACCCACCGCGCCGGTGCCCAGGCAACCCATGAGCAAACCAAAGCCCTCGGCCCCGGTGCCCAGCTGGCGCTGCGCAATCACCGGCAGCAGCGCCCAGAGCGCCGAACCAGCCGCACTGAACGCCATCACCCGCACCAGTTGCGCCAGGATGATGCGCGAGTGCCAGGCAAAGCGCAGGCCGCTCAGCGTGCCGCCCCACAGGCGCTCCGCTGGCAGGCTCGACGGTGGGTGCGCGCGCGGGGGCCAGCGCCGGATGGACTCCCACATCACCAGCGTGGTGAACACCGTGACCACAAACACCCAGCCTGCACCCAGGCGCGCAAACAGCAGGCCGGCCAGGGTGGGGCCGATGGCGCGTGCCGCGTTGTAGGCAATGCCGATGGCGGTGATGGCCTGCGGCCACTCATCGCGCGGCACCGGATCAACCACCGACGAGTTCCACGCCGGTGTGAGCACCGCCGTGCAGCAGCCACACACGAACACCAGAAACAACACCGTGCCCGGCCCACCCCAGCCGGCCAGCACCAGCGCGGCCAGCAGCGCGCAGGCGGCCACCTGGGCGATGAGCGCACCCGAGATCAGGCGGCGGCGGTCGGTGGTGTCGGCCAGCACACCGGCGGGCAAGGCCAGCAAAAACATGGGCAGGAACACCGCTGTCTGCACCAGCGCCGCCAGAAACGACGAGCCGGTGAGCTCCACCATGAGCCAGGCAGCAGCCATGGTCTGCATGCCGGCGCCAATGAAAAAGATGGCGCCGCAAATCCACAGACCGCGAAAGGCGGGCTGGCGCAGAGGACTCCAGATGGAGTTGGCAGTGGTCATGGGCCATTATTCCCCACCCAGCAGTGGGCTTTGTCGCGCTGATGCCATTGGGGGTCTGAATCCCTTATGAATCAACGAAACCATCCTTCAGTTCGATTCAATACGATTCAACCAGCAATGAAAAAAGCAGCCCGCAGGCTGCCTTTTTATTCGACCGGATTGCAATGGTGAATTGCAATCCAGGGAATCAGGACTTGCGGCGGCGAATCGCGCCCAGACCCAACAGGGCAATACCGGCCAATGCCAGGGTACCGGGTTCTGGCACCACGCTGACCATATCGATTCGGGTATCGAGTGCCGAGCCCGTGCCGTTGTTGATTTGCAATTCCAACGCGCCCACATTGGTGAAGTCGGCACCGACGAAGTCGGAGAAGTTGAACAGGTACGAGCCAGCGCCTTCTTGCGACAGGATGGTGAACGAAGAAGCCATCTTGTTGACACCAGTCCAGACGGTGAAGGTCAGGGGCGACTGGTCGTCCGCTGCGAGCGCCAGCACGTTCAAGGCGCTGCCGAAGATGGTGAAGTCCAAGCTGCCAAGACCGTTCGTGTTGATCGCGCCACCCGTGGTGATGCCATCCCAACGGACAACGCCGATACCGGCCTGCTGGGTGTTTTCGCTGTAGCTGAAGCTGCCGTTGGACGTCAACGCGGACACGCCGAGTGCGCTGTCGTTATCCAGCAGATCCTTGTTGACATAGACATCGCGATAGCCACCCAAGATGTCAGCACCAGCCACCTGCACCGCCCAGACAGCGCCGTCCATGGTGGTCAGGTCTTCAGCCTTGACTTGACTCACGCTGAAATCATCGACAACGGGCAAAGCGTTTGCAACGCCGAAAGTCAGCGCCAGAGCTGCAGCAGCAGCGATTTTTGAAAGTTTGGTCATGGGGTTGTTCCGTTGGTAAAGAAGAACGTCTGGGAGTTTTTGAA
This sequence comes from Burkholderiales bacterium, assembly GCA_038213545.1. Classification (GTDB taxonomy): domain Bacteria; phylum Pseudomonadota; class Gammaproteobacteria; order Burkholderiales; family Burkholderiaceae_C; genus Hydrogenophaga. The sequence goes on along the minus strand of JBBQSX010000028.1, from coordinate 15,761 downwards.
CATCAAATTTTCCCGACTCGCATTACCGTACGCAGTTAGCGTGCCAGCAGCCGAATCCTTCTAGGTACCAACCACTTGACGAATTGAACAGGATTCACCCGATTCAATTCAACCCAAAATGTCAAGTTTCCCGACAGTGACTAATGTGCGTTGGCGCACATTCAGTTCCCCAATAGCTCCACAACCCCTCAGACAATCCCATTTCGAATGGCGTAAACCGTGAGTTCGGCGTTGTTGGCGAGGTGAAGTTTTTCCAGCACGCGGGCGCGGTAGACGCTGACCGTCTTGGGGCTGAGCATGAGTTCTTCGGCGATGTCCGAGAGCTTTTTTCCCGAGGCGATCTTCTGCAGCGTTTGCAGTTCGCGCTCGGACAGGCTGGCGTGCAACTCTTCGCTCTCGGGCGCGTGCAGGTTGTCCACCAGCATCTGGGCCACCTCGGCGGTCACGTATTTGCGGCCCTGCATCACGGTGCGGATGGCGGCCACCAGCTCGGCCGGCTCGCCGGCCTTGTTGAGGTAACCGCGTGCGCCGGCGCGCAGGCCACGGATGGCGTACTGGTCTTCCGGGTACATGGAGACCACCAGCGCCTTCACGGTGGAGCCCTCTTCTTTCAGCGCAGCCAGCACCTCCAGGCCACCGCGTCCGGGCATGTTGAGGTCGAGCACGAGCACGTCGCACTCGGTTTTGCGCATGGCTTCGCGCAGTTCGGGGTAGCTGCCGGCTTCGCCCACCACCTGGATGTCGGTGGCCTCCGAGATGGTGTCGCGAATGCCGCGTCTCACCACCGCGTGGTCGTCACACAAAATCACCTTGATCATGGGCTTCCTCTGCGGCGTTGGCCGCGCTGTCCGGGTTCTTGAATGGTGTCAGAGGCACGGACAAAATGACCGAGGTGCCCCGCGGTGATGTGCTGATGTCGAGCCAGCCGTCCACCTTGGCGGCCCGCTCGCGCAGGCCCAGCAGCCCGAAGGACTCGGCCTTGCGCAGCGCATCCGGGCTCATGCCCTGGCCGTTGTCGGTGACTTCCAGGGTCAGCACGCCCTCGCCATCGCTCAGGTCGATGTCGACTGCGGTGGCTTTGGTGTGTTTGGCGATGTTGGTCAGCGCTTCCTGCGCCGTGCGGTAAGCCACCAGCTGCACGTCCATCGGCACATCGATCTGGTCGGACGACCGGCGGATGGTCACGCGCAGGCCGCTGCGGCGCTCGAAGCCGCCCGCCAGCCACTGCACCGCGGCCACCAGGCCCTGGTCGAGGATGGGTGGGCGCAGATTCATCATGATTCGCTGGCTCGCGCCCAGGGCGTGCTGCAGCATCTCCATGGCGGTGCCCACGTGCTGGAGCACGTCGGGGTCGGCTGCGCGGCGACCCACCCAGGCCAGATCAAGCTTCACCGCCGCCAGCGCACCGCCGATGTCGTCGTGAATTTCGCGCGCGATGTTGGCGCGCTCCTGCTCGATGCTGGTCTGCAGGTGCTCTGCCAGCTCGGCCAGGCGCTGGCGCGATTCGGCCAGCTCTTCGGCAGCCCGCGCCCGTTCACGACGCGTCTGCGAGATCTCGATGGCCCGCTCGATCACGTGCGAGAGGCGGTGCATGCTGTCCTTGAGCAAGTAGTCGCTCACGCCGCGGTGCATCGCGTCCACCGCGGCCGTCTCGCCAATGGCGCCCGAAAGGATGACGAAAGGAATCTCGATCTGCATCTCGCGGACCACGTCCCACGCGTCCATGCCGGTGAAGCCGGGCAGGTGGTAGTCGGCCAGCACCACGTCGAAGCGCCCGCTGATGAGTTCCTGGCGGAAATCGTCCAGCGTGTCCACCAGCACCACCTCGCTGGGCAGCTTGCTGCGCTGCAGGGCGAACTTCACCAGGGCGTGGTCCACCCGCGAATCTTCCAGATGCAGGATGTGAACCGGTGGTTTGTCGAGGTTCTCGGACATGCCTGTGGGGATGTTGGGGGCGGTGGCGGGTCGAGCAGCGCTGGCCGATGGCCGGCGACAGCGAGGGGACAACCCGGGAAATGGTGCTGAATTTGGCTGGTTATCTGCCGATACAGCTTCTTACAGACCTCGAAAATTGTACTGCCCACCCCATTCCGAGCCCTACCCGAGCAACAACATGGACCACCTGACGATGCAGCATCCCCCGCCGTGCGTCTCCCTGCCCGTGAATCTGGTGGCCAACCTCCAGGATTCACTGCTCATGGCCGTGACCGACCTGCAGCGCCTCGAAGGCCTGCTGGACCACGCCACCACCAACCTGATGGAGCGCTTCGGCACAGCCAACCAGGCCCTGGGTGCGCTGGCTGAAAACCGCCAGGGCGAACTGGGCCAGATCCGCACCAGCCTGCACCAGGCCGTGACGGAACTGCAGTTTCACGACATGGCGACCCAGTTGATCGTGCACACCGGCAAGGTGTTGCAAAGCTGCGCCTGGCGCCTGGCCGAAGAGGCCATGGAGCCCGAAGAAGGGGAAGTGCCGCTGGGCCTGGACCCCATGCCCGAGCGACCCAGCCCGGTGACCCAGAGCGAGATGGACGCCGGCTCCATCGACCTGTTCTGACCACCCGGTCCCCCGATTCAAGCCCCCCCGGTATCTGCCGATATTTGACTGAAACACGGAGTAAGCCATGCGATCCATTCTTGCCGTAGACGACTCGGCCTCAATGCGAAAAATGGTGTCGTTCACCCTCACCGGAGCGGGCTACCACGTGGTCGAAGCGGTGGATGGTCAGGACGCCTTCGAGAAGGCCCAGATGCACAGCATCGACCTGGTGCTGACCGACCAGAACATGCCCAACATGGACGGGCTGAACCTCACGCGCAAGTTGCGTGAGCATCCCAAATTCAAGACCACGCCCATCCTGATCCTGACCACCGAGTCCAGCGACCAGATGAAGCAGGCCGGGCGCAGCGCGGGGGCCACTGGCTGGTTGGTCAAGCCCTTCGATCCCGCCCGCTTGATCGAAGTCATCCAAAAAGTCATTCGCTGAACACACACCAACGCGCGCCGCTCACCAGCAGCCAAGGAGACCCCACATGGGTGAAATGATGAACGAAGGTCAAAGCCTGGCCAACGACATTGACCTGAGCCAGTTCTATCAAATCTTCTTTGAAGAAGCGGGCGAGAACCTCGACCAGATGGAGCAGATGCTGCTCGCGCTGGACGTGGACAAAGCCGATGACGAAGAGCTCAACGCCATCTTCCGCTGCGCGCACTCCATCAAGGGCGGTGCGGCCACCTTCGGCTTTGCCGACGTGGCCGAGCTCACGCACCAGATGGAGTCGCTGCTGGACAAGCTGCGCCGCCACGAACTCAACCCGACCGCCGCCATGGTGGACGTGTTGCTCGAATCCAGCGACGCGCTGCGCCTGCAGCTCGCCCACCACCAGGGCCGCGGTAACGACACACCCGCTACCGGCGACCTGGTGGCCCGCATTTACGCCCTGGCCAACGGCGAGGAGGCCGCCACCCCCGTTGCTGAAACGGTGTCCGCACCGGTGGTGGTCGCTCCCGTGGTGGTGGAAGCCCCTGCCGCCGCCCCGGCCCGCGTGATCAACAAGCCGGCTGCCAAGGCCAGCCGCGAACTCGAGATCCACATCGGCCCGCTGGACAACGTGGCGCAAGCCGACGGCGTGGCCGAACTCTTCCGGGACATCCCCGGCCTGGGCACCATCGAGCCCCTGCCTTGCGACCAGTCCAACAAGCGGGTTTACCGCGCCACCACCACATCGTCCGACGCCGACCTGATGGACCTCTTCACCTTCCATGTGAGCAAGGAAGAGATCCGCATCGTTGATCTGGCCGCCGCCACCGACGACGCGCCCGCAACGGCCGCGCCCGTGCAGGCCGCCGGCCAGGACTTCGGCTTCTTTGAAGGCGCGCCTGGCGTGCCCACCAACGCAATGACCGCCGCCCACGCGGTGGTCAACGCACCCGAGCACACCACCAAAGCCGCTGCTGCGCCCAAGGCCGAAGCCCGCGCCGCAGCACCGGCGGCCATGGAGTCGAGCACGCTGCGCGTGTCTGTGAACAAGGTCGACCAGCTGATCAACCTGGTGGGCGAGCTCGTCATCACCCAGGCCATGCTGGCGCAGAAGAGCCGCGAGCTCGACAACGGTGCCAACCAGCCGCTGCTGGCGGGCCTGGCCGACCTGGACCGCAACACCCGCGACTTGCAGGAAGCGGTGATGTCGATCCGCATGATCCCGATGTCGGTGGTGTTCAACCGCTTCCCGCGCATGCTGCGCGACCTCGCCACCAAACTCGGCAAGAAGGTCGAGCTGGTCACGCACGGTGAAGCCACCGAACTCGACAAGGGCCTGGTGGAGAAGATCACCGACCCGCTGACCCACCTGATCCGCAACAGCTGCGACCACGGCATCGAGATGCCGGAAGACCGACGCGCCAAAGGCAAGCCTGAGCACGGCACCATCACGCTGTCGGCCACCCACGAAGGCGGCTCCATCCTCATCGAGGTGCGCGACGACGGCAAAGGCCTCTCACGCGAGAAGCTGCTGGGCAAGGCGCGCGAAAAAGGCATCGACGCACCCGACTCCATGACCGATGCCGAGGTCTGGGGCCTCATCTTTGCCCCGGGCTTCTCCACCGCCGACCAGGTGACCGATGTCTCGGGCCGCGGCGTGGGCATGGACGTGGTGAAAAAGAACATCGCCGCGCTCAACGGCACGGTGGAAATCGATTCGGCCGAAGGCTACGGCATGCGCGTCTCGGTGCGCCTGCCGCTCACCCTGGCCATCATGGACGGCATGTCGGTGCGGGTGAGCGACGAGGTGTACATCCTGCCGCTGTCCAGCGTGATCGAGTCGTTCCAGATCAAGCCGACCGACATCAACACGCTGGCGCAGGGCGCGCAGGTGGTCAAGGTGCGCGACGAGTACATGCCGGTGATTGAGCTGGAGCGCGTGTTCCAGGTGCCTCGCTTCGAACACAGCGGCGCCAGTCCGATCATGGTCGTGGTGGAAGCCGACGGCCAGCGCGTGGCGCTCATGGTCGACGAGCTGCTCGGCCAGCAGCAGGTGGTCATCAAGAACCTGGAATCGAACTACCGGCGCGTGCCCAACGTCTCGGGCGCCACCATCCTGGGCGACGGCAAGGTCTCGCTGATCCTGGACACCTCCAGCCTGGTGCGCCGCTCGCGGCATTGAACTTCTTCGACGAACACGCCGCGCCTGGCGCGCCCCAGTTCCCAACCGGTCAGGACACCCGATGTTGCAGCAGACACCCTCCCCTCAACGCATCGCGCGTCCAGTGCCTCCGCCGAGAACGGCAGCGGCAGAAGATGGCCCGCTGGCCGAGGGCCGCGAGTTCGTCTGGTCCGACGCCGACTTCTCGCGCATCAAGTCGCTGATCTACAAGAAGGCCGGCATCAGCCTGCACGACGGCAAACACGCCATGGTCTACAGCCGCGTCTCGCGCCGCCTGCGCGAAACCGGTCACGACAGCTTCAAGACTTACCTGGACTGGCTCGAACACCACGACGGCGCCGAGTGGCAGGAGTTCATCAACGCGCTGACCACCAACCTCACCGCGTTCTTTCGGGAGCAGCACCACTTCGAGATCCTCGCGCAGATGTTTGCCGCCAAGCGTTCGCAGAACTGGCGCATCTGGTGCTCGGCCGCCTCCACTGGGGAAGAGCCGTATTCGATCGCCATGACCGCCCATGAAGGCCTGGGCGCCAGCGGTTCGTTCGAGATCGTCAACAGCGACATCGACACCAAGGTGCTGGCCACCGCGCAGCGCGGTGTTTACAAGGCCGACGGCACCAAGGGCCTGAGTCCCGAGCGCATGCAGCGCTTCTTCATGCGGGGCAAGGGCAGCAACGAAGGCTTCATGCGCGTGAAGCCCGAGCTGCAGAAGAACCTGAGTTTCCAGACCGTGAACCTGATCCACGACCTGCCGTTTCGCGAACCCTTCGACGTGGTGTTCTGCCGCAACGTGATGATCTATTTCGACGCTGCCACGCAGCGCCAGGTGCTGGAGCGCATCCACCGCGTGATGAAGCCTGGCGGCATGCTGTTTGTGGGCCATGCAGAGAACTTCAGCGACGCCCGCAATCTTTTCGCACTGCGCGGAAAGACAGTCTACGAACGCCTGTAAGGCCACGGCATGATAGCAGACCCCATCTCAAAGCTCGACCAGCTCAAGGCCCGCAAGAGCAAGGCTGGCGAGGCCAGCTTTTTCTACCACGATCACCACTTCCACCAGGACGCGGTGAAGGTGCTGCCCGGCGAGTACTTCGTGACCGCCGACGACATGATGGTGATGACGGTGCTGGGCTCCTGCATCGCAGCCTGCATCTACGACCCTCGCGTTCGCGTGGGCGGCATGAACCACTTCATGCTGCCCGATGGCGGCATGGACGCCGGCGGACGCTACGGCTCGTTCGCCATGGAACTGCTCATCAACGAGATGATGAAGCTCGGCGCCCGGCGCGAGACCATGCAGGCCAAGGTGTTCGGCGGTGGGCAGGTCATGCACACCTTCACCACCATGAACGTGGGCGAGCGCAACACCCAGTTTGTGCTGGACTACCTGCAGACCGAACGCATTGCGGTGATTTCCAAGGACGTGATGGACATCCACCCGCGCAAGGTCTGCTACTTCCCGGCCACTGGCAAGGCCATGGTCAAGCGGCTGGCGCATTCGCATCCCGAGACACTGGAAACCCAGGAACGCAGGAGCAGCGCCTCGGTCGTGGCCAAGGCCGTTGCCGGCGGCTCGGTCGACCTGTTCTGAAGCCATTCACAAGAAGACAAGGAGAGGACCATGGCAAAAATCAAAGTGGTCGTGGTAGACGATTCGGCCCTGGTGCGCAGCCTGCTGACCGAGATCATCAACCGCCAGCCCGACATGACCTGCGTGGGCGCTGCCGCCGACCCGCTGGTGGCGCGCGAGATGATCCGCGAAACCAACCCCGACGTGATCACGCTGGATGTGGAGATGCCCCGCATGGACGGGCTGGAATTCCTCTCGCGCCTGATGCGCCTGCGGCCCATGCCGGTGGTGATGGTCTCCACCCTGACCGAACAGGGCGCCGAGACCACGCTGCGTGCGCTGGAGATGGGCGCAGTCGACTTCGTGGCCAAGCCGCGCATCGGCGTGAGCAGTGGGCTGCAGGAACTCGCCGGTGACATCGTCGACAAGATCCGCGTGGCTGCGAGCGCCCACGTCAAACGCCTGCCGCCGGCGCCCGGCACTGGCTCGGCGCATGCTGGCAGCGGTGCTGCCGAGCCGCCGCGCGCTGCACTGCCCCGCGTGTCCACAGAGAAGATCATCTGCATCGGCGCCTCCACCGGCGGCACCGAAGCCATCCGCGAGGTGCTCATGCCCATGCCGGCCGACGCGCCCGCCATCGTGATCACCCAGCACATGCCCCCGGGCTTCACCACCAGCTTTGCCAACCGGCTCAACACGCTGTGCCGCATCCGCGTGCAGGAAGCCCAGCACGGCGAGCGCATCTTGCCCGGCCACGCCTACATTGCCCCTGGTGGTCACCACCTGCGCATCGACCGCAGCGGCTCCAACTACGTGGCCGTGGTCGAAGACACCGAACCCGTGAACCGCCACCGCCCCTCGGTGGAGGTGTTGTTCAAGTCGGCCGCACGCGTGCTCGGCCCCAACGCGCTGGGCATCATGCTCACCGGCATGGGCGCCGATGGAGCGCAGGCCATGCGCGAGATGAAAGACGCCGGCAGCTACAACTACGTGCAGGACGAGGCCAGCTGTGTGGTTTTCGGCATGCCCCGCATGGCCATTCAACACGGCGCCGCGCACGAGATCCTGCCGCTCTCGCAGATCGCCTCGGCCGTGCTCACCCGCCTGGCCAGCGCACCCGCCGGCGTTCGCCACCGCATCTGACCCGCCTTCATTCCAACGCATTGCAGAACAGTTCACCATGACCAGCCGCCGCCACTTCACCTTGCTGCTGACCCTGGCTGCAACCACGCCCCTGGTTTTTTCTCAAGGATTGGAAGCGCCCACCGGACGCACCATCCTCAGCGTGAGCGGCAAGATCGGCGCCAAGAACAAAGGCGAACTGGCGGTGTTCGACATGGCCATGATCGAGAAACTGCCCCAGCACAGCTTCACCACCCGAACGCCGTGGTACGACAAGCCGGTCAAGTTCACCGGCCCGCTGCTGTCGGATGTGCTGGCGGCCGTCAAGGCCAGCGGTACCACCGTGAGCGCGGTGGCGATCAACGACTACAAGATCAACATCCCGATCGAAGACATCGGCAAGCACGGCGTGCTGATGGCGCGTCTGATCGACGACAAGCCGATCCCCGTGCGCAGCAAAGGCCCGCTGTTCGTGGTCTACCCGTTTGACAGCGCGGCGATGCTGCGCTCCTCGGTCTACTACGAACGCTCGATCTGGCAACTCAAGGCACTGGACCTTCAATGAATGCAAGACCCACCGGGCTGGGCGGTTGGCGGGTGGGGCACTGGGTGGCCGCCATCGGCACTGCCCTGCTGGTGACGCTGACCCCGCTGAGCTACATCCAGTGGAAGCAGTTCGGCCTGATGCAGGACGTGGCGATCAACCAGGTCGACTCGATCATGTGGCAGGCCTACCAGCTGGAGCGCGAACTCAGCCACCTCGCCAGCGCAATTCAAGTCTCTCTGGAGCCCGAATCCACGTTGGATGAAGAGCGTTTGGTGGAACGCTACGAGGTGTTCGTCAGCCGTATCGCCGTGGTCACGGACATACCGCGCAACGACCTGCTCAACACCACACCGGCGTACCTCAATGCCGTCAGAATGGTGAACGAATTCGTTGTCGCAGCCGACCCGGTCTTTGCCAACCCAGCAGGTGCACTCCGGCAGCGCCCCGCGCGACTTGCATTGATCCGCTCCATCGAGCAGATCGAACCAGCGCTGGGCGAGCTGACCCGTGAAGCCAATCGAGCCACCGCACGCTTTGTGGATGAGCGCAACACCCAGTTGCGCGATCAGGGGCGCATCGTCATCGGCCTGGCGGGCGTGCAGGCGGGCGTGCTGCTGTTGTTCGTCGCGCTGCTGGTGCGCCACCTGCGCCGCCAGGTGGTGCAATACGAAAACCTGCAAACCATCTCCCGCGAGCTCGCCGTGGCGAAAGACCAGGCGGACGCCGCCAACCACGGCAAGAGCGTGTTCCTGGCGAACATGAGCCACGAAATCCGCACGCCCTTCCAGGGCGTGATGGGCATGCTCCACCTGCTCGACGAAACGCAGCTCTCTGGCCAACAACGCGACTACGTGCAAACCGCACGCGACTCGGCACAACACCTGCTGGGCGTGCTCGACGACATCCTGGATGTCTCGACCATGGAGTCGGGCACGCTGCGCCTGGCCCCCGAGCCGGTGCGCCTGAGATCGCTTGCGCAGGAGGTCGAGGGCCTGATGCGTGCAGCCGCCCGGGAAAAAGGTCTGACGTTGCAGGTCGACACCGAGAGCGATCTGCCCGAGTGGGTGATGGCAGACCCGACGCGCGTGCGCCAGATCCTCTTCAACCTGCTGGGCAATGCAGTGAAGTTCACCAGCAGGGGCATCATCACGGCCCGCCTGTCCACGCTGCCAGGCACACCCGGCGGTGTCTGCCTGACCGTGCAGGACAGCGGCATGGGCATGGACGCAGCCACCGTGGCCCAACTGTTCACCCGCTTCTACCAGGCCGACAACTCGGTGCGTCGTCGCATCGGTGGCAGCGGGCTGGGGCTGGAGATTTCGCGCAACCTGGCCACCATGATGGGTGGCACCATCGAGGTCCACAGCGAGCCGGGCCACGGCTCGCTGTTCACGGTGCACCTGATCCTGCCCGAGACCCCGGCCCCTGCACAAGCGGCCCACGCGCTCTCGCCAGAGCGGCAGGGCGTGACGCCTCGCTTGCGCATGCTGGTGGCCGAGGACCACCCGATCAACCTGAAATACATGCACATCCTGCTGGAACGCATGGGCCACGAGGCGGTGTTCTGCGAGAACGGCCAGGAAGCCCTCCAGTTGCTCGCGCGCCAGCGTTTCGACGTGGTGCTGCTCGACTACCACATGCCGGTGCTCGACGGCATGGCCACCACATCGGCGATCCGTGCACTGGACGGGCCGAACAAGGACATCAAGGTCGTGCTGGTCACGGCCGACGTGGTGAACGACACGCGCCAGAAGGCGAAGGAAGTCGGGGTCAATGAGTTCGCCAGCAAGCCCCTGCAGGTGCAAGATCTGCAGCGCGCCCTGCAACGCTGCGGCCTGCTCGATGCATCCACCTTGTTGGTCAACGACGCCGCACCGGCGACCAAGGTCGCGATGCCCGAATCCGAAGAACTGAACACCAGCGCGGCCGGGCTGATCGACACCGAGTCGTACACCGAGATCGTGGCGATGATGCCGCCCGACACCATGGACGAGCTGCTGAGTTCGCTGTTTGCAGCCCCGCAAGGCAGCGTGCATCTGCTGGTGGCCGCGTTGGCAGGGGGCGATACCGCCCAGATCGCCTACGACGCGCACAAGCTCAAGGGCACCGCCATGTTGCTGGGCTTTCGGGCCCTGGTGCGCACGTCGGCGCAGATCGAACGCCTGGCCCCGGAAGAAAACGTGGCCTTGCGCCGCGAGCTGGGCAACCAGCTCATGGTCGACATGGACCGAACGCAACAGGCCTTGCTGCAGTTTGCGCAGGGCCTGCCCGCCTGAGGCTGGAGCCCCCAGGCCGCTCTATCGCTTTATGCCTTTTCGCTCAGCAGCGTGCCCGCTTCCAGCGGCGCCAGGCTGCTTTGCCCGTGCTCGTCGTAAGCGATCACCTCACCGCCGGGCACCTCGGGCGTCGGCTCAGCCGCAGCCTCTTCGGTGGCCTGCGGCATCACCGGCCAGGGCATGTTCTCGGCAGCCGCCTGCTCGTGCGGTTCGGCGGTTTTCGCGCCGGGCAGCAAACGGCGTGACATGGTGGAGGCCGCGACGGCCGAGAGGTCGGGCGCGGTGTCGCTCTGGTTGCCGGGCAGGGGCTCGCTCTTGGGCTCGAGCCCCAAGGCATGGTCCACCACGGCGGCGCTGGCTGCCCACATGTTGGTGAGCACCTCCTGCAAATGGTCCATGGCCTTGCGGTGACTCGCCTTGTCGGCCTCGGCCTTTTTGGTCGCCTGCTCGGTGCGCTGCGCAGCGGCCTCCCGGCGGACCTGGGCACTGGCCTGCGGATCGGCCGCACCCGGTCGGGAGGGCTGCGGTGTTCCCGGTGTCGCGTCTTCGTTCATCTGCGCCCGCGCTCGACGCGCTTGGTGCCGGGATTCCACGTCGGTCTGCGCTTCACGCCCACCCGATTGCACCGGCTGGACCGCCGGCGTGGCCGTCACCGGCGCCACAGCGCCAGACGGCGGCTTGGGCCAGGACACGGGGGTGGTGGTGGCGATGTTGATCATGGTGGACCTCGCGAAGGGTCACCGGGCGCAAACATGCCCGGTGTTCTTGCCTAACTATCGGCGCCCCTGAGGCGAACTTGAGCCCGAATCGAGCCCTCTTTTCGGCAAACACCCCACCGTGTCCATCCCAACGTGCGCCAGCGAACACATCCAGAGCCGGATCGCCCATGAAAATGCCTTCCATGCACTTGCCCCATCCCGCCGCACCATGCTGAACACCGCATGGGCACTGATCCGCGACACCATCAACGCCTGGCTGGATGACTACGCGCCCAGCATGGGTGCGGCGCTGGCGTTCTACACACTCTTTTCCATCGCCCCGCTGCTGCTGATCGTGATCTCGGTGGCGGGCCTGCTGTTTGGTGAACCGGCCGCGCGCGGCGAGATCCTGGCCCAGCTCACGCAGCTGGTGGGTACCGACAGCGCGGTGGCCGTGGATTCGCTGCTCAAAGGCCTGGACCGCCCCGAGGCCGGCATCTGGGGCACCCTGGTGGGCATTGTGGTGGTGGTGGCCGGCGCCACCACCGTGTTTGCCGAACTGCAGGACGCGATGGACCGCATCTGGCGCGCGCCACCCCACGCCGAGGGTGGCGGCTTCCTGCGCTTCATTCGCGTGCGCCTGCTCTCCACCACCATGGTGCTGGGCATCGGCTTCTTGCTCATGGTCTCGCTCGTGTTGAGCGCGGCCATGGCGGCGCTGGGCAAGTGGTGGTCACCCTGGCTGGGTGACCTGGCTCTGGTGGCCGACACGGTCAATTTCGGCTTGAGCTATTTGTTCGTCACCACCGTGTTCGCCATGATCTACAAGTGGATGCCGCGCGTGCCGGTGGCCTGGCGCGACGTGTGGCTGGGTGCGGCCATCACCGCACTGCTGTTCACCCTGGGCAAGGAGCTGATCGGCCAGTACATCGGGCGCAGCGGCGTGGCCTCGGTGTTCGGTGCGGCGGCCTCCATCGTGGTGCTGCTGCTGTGGGTGTACTACTCGGCGCAGGTGTTTCTGCTGGGTGCCGAGTTCACCAGCGTGTACGCGCACCGGCACGGATCGCTCAAGGGCTGGGAGCCGCAGCCGCCGCCCCAGAGCCCACCCCGGTCGCCAGGCTAGGCGCGATCGCCTGGGGCCGGAACCACCGCCACATTCGCACGAGTCCAACGGGGCCCCAACCCACCCACAGGACTCCGGTGAAACGCTCCAACGACTCTCCCCAACCCCCCAAAAACCGCCGTGCACTGCTGCGCAACCAACACCCCGAGCTGCTGACCGACCCAGCCGTGGTGGCGTTCCTGGACGGGGCCGATCCCGACCCCACAAAGCACCTTGAACTCACACGCAGCCTGGTGATGGCCAACGAACCGGCCCTGCTGCTGGCCCTGATGGGCGCAACGGGTGAGAGCGAGTTGACGCTCAGCACAGACCCCACCGACCTGGAGAACGCGCCACCCCTGGCCGACGGGCTGCTCGACCATGTCGCCGAACGCATCAACCAGCTGCCCGCCGTGACCTCGCTGTCAGTGAGCACGGCACTGCTGACGCCCGCGGCCTGCGCCAAGCTTCAAAACAGCCTGCAGGCGCCCGGCTGCAAGCTCACTTCCCTGACGTTCGTGAACTGCGCGTTGGCAGACCCGCACGCGTCCTTCATTGCGGCAGCGCCCACCATCAAGGACATCACCTGGTCGAACGAGTACGACGCCGCGCCACCTGTGCGCCAGATGGACCGCGTGTTGCCCGCCCTGTCCCAATGGCCCCATCTCGAATGCGTGACGCTCAGAAGCATGGGCGCGCCGCTGAACTTCGCCGCCATGGCCCAGATGTTGCTGGCCAACCCGACGGTCATGGCGATGCAGCTGTTCTGCGACACCGCACCGGCCAACGCAGGCCCACCGGGCAACCCCACGCCCGAGAACCCGTTGCACCTGTTCGAGAACCTTCGAAACAACCGCACGGGCCTGACCCAGCTGCATTTCCAGGTCGCAACACCCGCCAACAACGCATTCAACGAGTTCTGCATCCGGTGCATTGCCGGTTGCTTGCAGAAGAACACCACCTTGCAGGCGCTCATGGTGCCGGGCATTGCGATGTGCACCCCGGAAGTGCAGCAGCGTTTCACCGCCCTGCTCGGCGGGAACCGCTCACTCACCCTGCTGGGCCCCACGAGTGCCTTTAGCCAGCGCATGCCGCGCTCCATCGTGGCCAATGCCCACCGGCACATCTGGTTCTCGCAAGACTTCCTGCGTGGCGCCGTGAGCGAATTCATGAGGCAACTGGGTGCACCCACCGACACGGGGACCCTCGTGGCACAGCATCTGGAGACCACGCCCTACGAGCGAACGCACTGCGCTGGCGTCGTGGCACAGCTGTGCCAGGCCACCCATGAAAGCGGCATCCGCATGCGCAGCGCCGCCCTGGCGCTGTCCATCCAGGAACTCATGCGGTCCGGCAACGCGCAGACGTGTCTGGCGTTGATGCATTCCCTGAGTGCACCCGGCCTGGGCTTGCTGCCGGCCGACAAGACCGCGGTGATCGACTTCGCCGCCCGAACCGGTCGCATGGACTTCCTGCCCGCCGGCTACACCCATTGAACATTGAAAGCACCCCATGAAACGTTCCACCGACACCGTCAACACGACAGCCCACACCAACCGCCGTGCACTGCTGGTGCACAACAACCCCCAACTGCTGGCCGAACCGGACGTGGTGGCCTTTCTCGACAACCACTTGACCGATTGGGATGCCTACGACGATCTCGAGCTCAGGTTCGTGCTGGCCGACGAACCCGCCCTGCTGGTCGAACTCGTGCAGGCCAGTCAGAGCGACATTGTTTGCCTCTCGATGGGCTCGCTGGTTGATGTGACGTCGCACACCCTGCCCGCCGGGTTTCTGGACCACGTGTTGTAGCACCTGAGCGCCATGCCGAGTGTGGAATCTCTGGAAATCGGCGGTGCAGATCTGACCGCGCAGACCTGCACGCTGCTCCAGACGGCATTGCAAGCGCCGGACTGCAACGTGACCGAACTGACCATGACCAACTGTTGCCTGGTTGGAGCCCAGGTGGTCTTCCCCCAGCACGCGCCCGGCGTGACGGAGTTCAAGTGGTTCCAGACCTACAAGGCAGAACCCGGCAACACCGAACTCACACGCATCTTGCCCAGCCTGGCGGCTTGGTCCAGCCTGGCCAGGCTGCACCTGTTTTGCGAGCTCATACCCTTCAATTTCGGGGTGCTCGCACAGTTGTTGCAGACCAATCGGTGCATCCAGAGCCTGTACCTGTTGTCTCGAAACGTGTTCGGACCAGGCGCCCCTGGCGCACCCGATCAGCAGCTCAACCCCACCCACCTGTTCGACGTCATCAAGCGAAACCAGACCTCGCTGATCGATGTGTCCCTGTGCCTTGAGGACTTCCTGCAACCCGGTTTCAACGAGCAGATGCTGAACCTCCTGGCCGACTGCCTGACCACCAACACCACCCTGGAAAGCGTGACCATGCCGGGCATCCAGCTGTGCTCGGACGCTGCAAAGCAGTCGTTCATCCGGGACCTGTGGCGCAACCACACACTCATCTCACTGGAGCCCCAGGCGCCGTTTGGCCTGCTCTCGCCACGGCCCATCCGACGCAACCACACGTGGCACTACAGGTTCTCTTCCGAATTCGTGATCGGTGCGGCACAAGCGTTCATGCGGCTGATGGGCGCACCCGTGGAAGTGGGGAAGATGGTGGGTTCGAATTTGGTGTCCACATCCATCGATCGCATCTACTGCGGATTGTTCATGTCCATCGTGTGCAAGGCGACCCATACCAATGCCGTGCGGCTGCGCAGTGCGTGCCTGCGCGATGCCCTCATCAGGTACATCGCCGTCAACGATGAAGCCACCTGCAAGCGAACGATCGAGACGATGGCGCGAAACAAGGTCGAACTGGTGCCCGCCGACAAGGCGGCTGTGGTGAACGAGGCCGCGCGTCGCAACAGCATGAATTGCCTTCCCGCTGGCTACGCTGGTTGAGCGTTGCGTCTGCAGCAGGTGCGCACCCGGACGAACGCTCGGGCGACGGCTCAAGTCAACGCAAGACCGGTTGGTCGCATCGCGCATGGGTCGGTACTGGGTCGGCATCACCCCCGATATCAACCCTTCAGGTTTTGGGGGGATGCCGATACTTGTGTTGTACGAGGCCAGACACAAGCACTTTGCAGTGGCTGGCGCCCCGTCGCCAACGCCATTGCGAGAGCCCCATGCGCACCAACCTGCCCGTCACCCACCAGGAGTTCGTCATTCCCGAGGGCGTGACCCTCGTCTCGACGACCGACCTGCAAAGCCGCATCACGTACTGCAACCCCGCCTTTGTGGCCGTCAGCGGTTTCGATCGCGAAGA
>JBBQSX010000027.1:0-26533 GCA_038213545.1 Burkholderiales bacterium | reverse complement strand
TGCGCCACCATCGGCAAGATGAGCATTCCCGAGCTCACCAAACGCGGTTACCCGCCCGAGAAGATCGTGGGCTCGCTCGGTGGCGCCAGCACGCTGGGCCTGCTGATCCCACCCTCGATCATCATGATCGTCTACGGCGTGGCGGCCGAAGTGTCGATCGCAAAGCTGTTCGTGGCGGGCGTGTTGCCCGGCCTCATGCTCGCCGGCCTGTTCAGCGGCCACCTGATGATCTGGGCCCTGCTCAATCCGACACAGGTGCCCAAGAGCGATGTGAACATGACGCTGGCGCAGAAGCTGAGCGAGTCGCGCCACCTGATCCCGGTGATCCTGCTCATCGGTGGCGTGATCGGCACCATCTACACCGGCATTGCCACCGCCACCGAAGCGGCGGCCGTGGGCGTGGTAGGTGCGCTCATCCTGTCGGCCGCGCAAGGCTCGCTCAACTGGGCCACCTTCCGCAGCTCGCTGCTGGGCGCCACGCGCCTGTATTGCATGATCGCGCTCATCCTGGCGGGGGCGGCCTTCCTCACACTGGCCATGGGCTACATCGGTCTGCCGCGTCACCTCGCCGAGTTCGTCACCGGGCTGGGGCTCTCGCCGGGCGTGCTGCTGTTTGCGCTGGCGCTGTTCTACATCCTGCTGGGGTGTTTTCTCGACGGCATTTCCATGATCGTGCTGACCATGGGTGTGATCCTGCCCACCGTCACCGCCGCCGGCATTGACCTGATCTGGTTCGGCATCTTCGTGGTGATCGTGGTCGAGATGGCGCAGATCACGCCACCGGTGGGCTTCAACCTCTTTGTGCTCCAAGGCATGACCAAACGCGAGATCACCTGGATCGCCAAGGTCTGCATGCCCTACTTTTTCCTGATGGTGCTGGCCGTCATGTTGCTCTGGTGGTTTCCACAGATCGTGACCTGGCTGCCATCGAGGATGTGACGCCGCCATCCCCTAAGATGCAAGGCCCGCCACGATCAACCTGGCGGGCCTTTTCTTTTCTGCAGATCAACAAGGATTTCCGTGTTCAAGAATGTGACGATCTACCGCATCGCGCCCGGCTGGAGCGCAACGCTGGCAGACATGGAGGCCGCGCTCGACGGGGCACGTTTCAAGCCCTGCGGCGCCACGCAGGACAAGTCGGTCGGCTGGGTCGAGCCGCGCGGCGAGGCCCACGGCCCGCTGGTGGAATCGGTCGCTGGCCAGCGCATCCTCAAACTCCAGATCGAGACCAAGGGCGTGCCCGGTTCGGTGGTGAAAAAGAAGGCACAGGAAGAGGCCGACCACATCGAGGCCACCACCGGCCGCAAACCCGGCAAGAAGGAAACGAAAGCCTTGCGCGAAGACGCCTTGCTGTCCTTGCTGCCGCAAGCGTTTGCGCGGCAGATGAACGTGTGGATCTGGATCGACCTGGACAACGGTTTGCTGGTCACAGATGCCAGCAGCCAGGGCAAACTCGACGAGGTCGTAACCGCCCTGGTGCGCGCGTTTGACGGCCTGGTCATCACCCTGCTGCAGACCGCTGTGACGCCGCAGACCGCCATGACGCAATGGTTGTCGGCCACCACGCCGGACGAATGGCCGGGCGGTTTTGCGGTGGAGCGCGAGTGCGAACTGAAGTCGGGCGACGAGGAAAAGTCGTCGGTGAAATTCACCCGCCACAACCTCGCCACCGGTGAGGTGCGCCAGCACATCACCGAGGGCAAACTCCCCACGCGCCTGGCGCTGAGCTGGGAAGGCCGCATCGGCTTTTTGCTCACCGAATCGCTTCAGCTGAAAAAGATCAACTTCCTCGAAGGCGTGTTCGACGGTCGACCCGACGAAGGCGAGAACGGCTTTGACGCCGACGTGGCCCTGTCCACCGGCGAGCTGCAGAAACTGTTGCCCGAGCTGGTGGACGCGCTGGGCGGCGAAATGGCGTTTGGTGCAACGCCTCCAGGCGATGCACGGGCTGCGGCTCAGCCCGCTGCCGTGACCGCCGACGGTGAAGACGAAGGCCCACCCTTCTGAGCACCACCTCCGTTCGGGCTGAGCCGGTCGAAGCCCCTCCACGAAACCTCGCGAGCCCTTCGACAAGCTCAGGGCGAACGGTATGGGGGGGAGCCACGCTATGAACACCTTGCCCAGTGTCATTGCCATCTGCCTGGGCGCCTCGGTTGGCGCGTTGGCCCGCTGGCGGCTGGGTTTGTGGCTCAGCACACCCGGCTCCTTGCTCCCCTGGGGCACGCTGGCGGCCAACTGGATCGGCGCCTACGCCATCGGCCTGTCGGTGGCGTTCTTCAACGCCCAACCTCACCTCGACCCGGTGTGGCGCCTGGCCATCATCACCGGCTTGCTGGGCGCCCTCACCACCTTTTCCACCTTCTCGGCGGAAGTGGTCACGCTGCTGCAGCAGGGCCGTGTGTTCATGGCCAGCGGCGTGGCCGGGCTGCACCTGATCGGCTCGCTGCTGCTGACCTGGCTGGGTCTCAAGACCCTGGCCTGAGAGCCGGAAACATCCGCGCGAAATCCGGTGCGGTAACGAACAGACGCAGGCGGTGGGCGCCGCCACATTGTGGGCTTCTGAACCACACCTCGCCGCCATGACCCAGATCCGCACCGGGCAGGCGCCCGACACCCTGAACCGCGATGCGTTTGGCGAGCGCTTCCGGGCGTCCTTCATCGACCCGGCCTACCGGGCTGAAGATGCCTCCATCGCCCGCATGGAGGCCATCGCCTGGGATGCTTACAACGAAGGCCGCAAGGCGCCCTTCACCGTGAAGGCGGGGCCCGGTTTCGCCGATCCGGACTACGACCTCTCGGTGGAATGGTTGGCCACCAAGGCCCGCATCGATGCGGCCCAGACCCGCTGGGCGCTGGCCGACACGCCCACCCGCGCGCTGCTGGTTTGCGGCTCGGCGCGCAACGACGGTACCTGCCCTGGCGAAATGTCCAAGAGCTTTCGCCTCACGCAGATCGCACGCGAAGCGCTTGAATCCACTGGCGTTGAATGCGATGTGCTCGACCTCAGCCTCATCACGTCGGCGTACCAGCTCCACATTCACCCCTGCAAAGGCTGCGTGTCCACCGCCATGCCGCTGTGCCACTGGCCCTGCAGCTGGTACCCCAACCACGCGCTGGGCCAGACGCACGACTGGATGGCCGAGATCTACGAGCGCTGGACCGCGGCGCACGCGGTGCTCATCGTCACGCCGGTGTATTGGTACCAGAGCCCCAGCCCACTGAAACTGATGATTGACCGCCTGGTGTGTGCCGACGGCGGCAACCCGGACCCGACCTCCACCGGCGGCAAGAAAGCCGCGCTGGCCAAGACGATCGAGCTGGCGGGCTGGGACTACCCCAAACACCTGGCTGGCCGGGCTTACGGCGTGGTGGTGCACGGCGATGTAGCGGGCATCGAGGGTTCGCGCCGCTCGCTGTGCGACTGGCTCGACTGGATGGGCTTCATCGACGCGGGCGCTGTGGCCCGGCTCGACCGCTACATCGGCTACTACGAACCGTACGCCACCAGCCACGAGGCGCTGGACCGCGATCTCGACGTGCAGGAAGAAACTCGCCAGGCCGCGCAGGCACTGGCCAAGGCCGTGGCCGAGTTGCGCGGGGGCCGTCTGGAATCGTTGCAGTCCACACGAGCGCGCCCGCGTCCCAAGTGAACGTGGCGTCGAGTTTCAGCCGCCGCCACGCTGCATGTAGAGGTCAAAGCGCTTCATGAAGGTGTAGCGCTGGGCGGCGTCCAGCCCGCTGAAGGTGAAGTTCACCCGCAGCACCGGCATGCGCATGAGCGCGATCACACGAGGCGGCTGCGTTTCCCAACGCAGCGCCAGCCGACCGGGCGGCACTTCGACGACGGCATGGGCTCCCTCGCGTCGCCAGGTGCACGCACCCACCGCCGCCGGCAGCCAGCCCAGCCATTCGGACTCGGTGCAACCCATGTCGCGCTCAAAGGTTTCCGCGTAACTTGACTGCACCAGTTCAGCCCCCGGCGATCGGGGGCCAGATGGCCAGCACGTCGCCTTCGACCAGCGTGGCGCTCAGGCGATCCTCGGGCTGGATGTACTTGCCGTTGACCAGCACCAGGTGCACCAGCTTGGGCGGCATGCCGAAGGGTTCGATGATCTGGCTGATGGATGTGGCCGGGTCGATGTCCAGCGACACCTGGTTGCTGCGCCGGGCCTCGGGCGGCAGGTAATCGGTGAGGGTGGCGAAGAGCTTGAAGGTGATGTTCATGGATGACGGAGGCCCTTCGACAGGCTCAGGGCGAACGGGGTAAAGGACACGTGATGTTCAACGCCTGCGCTCATCTGCGGCACCGGCCCATTGACCCTGCCCTTGCGCACTCGCGAGATAAGCATCCATCAGTTTGGTCGGGTCGTGCATCAGACGTTCCTTCCACTCACCCAGCTTCACCTGGCCTTCGACCAGGCCGCGCATCACACCCACGTGTTCGGTCCAGCCGACCGAGTTGCAGCCGACCATCACGTCGCCCTGAAACTGCAGGCTCAGGTGGCGGCCACCCGCCTGGTCGGTGAGCTCGGCGTGCTCACCGCCGGGCACACCTTCCCAGTTGCCGAAGCTGGTGGAAATGAGGCCCAGCGTATCGAGCACGTTGATCTGCGTCACGCCCTTGAGGTCGGACTTCTGACCCACCATGTTGAGCGCGGCCACGCGCGCCTGCTCGGCGGCGTTGGGCTGGATGGCGCTCACGATGGTTTTGCCGCTGACCTTGTCGAACGCTTCGGCGCAATCACCGGCGGCGTAAATGCCCGGCACATTGGTCTGCAGGTGTTCGTCGGTGAGCACACCTTGCAGGCAGGTGATACCCGAGTCTTTCAGGAAGCCGATGGCCGGGCGCACACCGGTGGCGCTGATCACAAGATCGGCCTCCAGCGTCTGGCCGCTTGAGAGCTTCACACGCAAACCCTTGACCGGCTCCGACGAGCCCAGGCCGATGGCGCTGGCCAGTTTGCCGACGATGCCGCTGGACTCGTTGCTGGCGAGCTCGATCGCCTCGACCTTTGTGCCTGTGAAGACCTTCACACCCTTTTTTTCGCACCAGTCGCGGATCATGCCGCCGGCCGTTGGGCCCATCATGCGCGGCACCATGCGGTCACCCATTTCGACCACGCTCAGCGCCACGCCTCGCGCGGCCAAGGCTTCCATGATGATGCAGCCGATGAAGCCCGCACCCATCTGCAACACGCGGGCGCCGGGTTTGGCCAGGGCCATGATGGCGCGCGCATCCTCCAGCGTCCAGCAGGGGTGCACGCCGGGCAGGTCCATGCCGGAAATCGGTGGACGCACCGGGTGCGAGCCGGTGGCGATCAGCAGTTTGTCGAAACTCAGCTTCGTGCCGTTGTCCAGCGTGACCGTGCGCGCAGTCGTGTCAACCGCCGTGGCGCGACCAGGCACCTGGTCGATCCGCAAGTCGGTGTAGTGGGTGAGGCTCTTGCGCAGGTAGGTGCCGGTCTCCTTCACATTGCCGATGAGCAGGTAAGGAATGGCCATGCGCGAATACGGTGGCTCACCTTCATCGCCCACCAGGGTGATGGTGTCGGCGGGGGCATGCTTGCGGATGGTCTCGGCGGCAATGACACCGGCGGGGCCGGCGCCCAGGATGACGTGGTGCATGTCTTGTCTCCTCGAAAAAAAAGAAAGGGGGCAGCGTGGTGACTGCCCCCTGGGTTCAGGCCAAAGGCTGTTCGGGGCCGTCCCTTACAGGCTCAAGCGTGCCCGGGTCTCGGCGGTGGGGCGGCCTTCCGTGTCCCAGCCGCGTACGGCGTAGTACTTGGGCAGCATCTCAGGCAGCTTGCTGACCATGCCCTTGGAGGCACCGGTCTTGGCGGCTTCGGTCAGCAGGCGCTTGGGCAGGCTGTCGTCCTTGGGCGTGAAACCTGCGGCGTTGTTGAACTCGCGCTCCATGTTCCAGATGCGCTCACCGATCTTCTCCAGCTCTTCGGTGGTGAATTCTTCGTTGCAGGCCGCCTGCAGCTGTGGCGCCAGATCGGCCACGCCCCAGGCGAAGGTGGTGAACACGCACAGGCCCGACGAGTCGAACGCGGCGGTGGCGTCCTGAAACGCTTTCACCAGTTCCGGCTTGCCTTCGCTCTCCACCGGATCGGTCTTGACCGGAATGCCCAGCACTTCAGACGCGATGGTGTAGCCGCGCAGGTGGCAAGCACCGCGGTTGCTGGTGGCATAAGCCAGACCAATGCCTTGAATGGCGCGACCGTCGTAGGCCGGGAATTCCTGGCCCTTCACGCTCATGGAGAGGTCGGGGTGGCCGTATTTTTCAGTCAGGCGCTTGGAGCCCATGCCGATCTCCTTGCCGAATCCTTCACCCCGGGCGGTGATCTCGGCGAAGTGGGCCAGTGCCTGGGCCGAGCCGAACTTGGCGTCGATGCCCAGCTGCTCCTTGGTGAGCACGCCCATCTCGTAGAGCTCCATCACCGCGCCCACCGTTGCACCGAAGCTGATGGGATCAAACCCTTCTTCGTTGCACAGCAGGTTGGCGTATTGCAGGGCTTCCAGATCGTTCACGCCGTTGGCAGCGCCCAGCGCCCAGGCTGCTTCGTATTCCAGGCCGCCGTTGGCGCCCCAGTACTGCGGCTTGTTCTTCACGGTGAAGTGGTTCTCGTCCATTTTGCTGATGCGACCGCAAGCAATCGTGCAACCGAAACAGGCCTGGTTGGTCACCAGGTGCTTCTTGCCGTCGCTCTCGCGCGGTGTGACCATGGCTTCGGCCGAGATGTCTTTCGCGCCTTCGAACTGCACGTCGCGGTGGTTGCGCGTGGGCAGCGCGCCCATCTCGTTGATCACGTTCATGAGCACCTGCGTGCCGTAGGCTGGCAGGCCCTGGCCCGTCACGGCGTTCTCGGCCAGGATCTTCTTTTTCTCGAAGGTGGTCTTCATGAAGGCCTTGGGGTCGCGGATGTTGCCCACGCCCTTGGTGCCACGCACGGCAATGGCCTTGAGGTTTTTGCTGCCCATCACCGTGCCCACGCCCGAGCGGCCGGCCGCGCGGTGCAGGTCGTTCACCACGGCCGCATACAGCACGCCGTTTTCACCGGCCTTGCCGATGCTGGACACGCGCACGAGCGGATCCTGCAGGCTGGACTTGAGGACTTCCTCGGTCTTCCACACGCTCTGGCCCCAGAGATGGCCCGCGTCGCGCAGCTCGGCCTCGTCGTCGTTGATGTAGAGATAAACCGGCTTCGGGCTCTTGCCCTCGAAGATGATCATGTCCCAGCCGGCCATCTTGAGCTCGGCACCCCAATAGCCGCCCGAGTTCGAGCAGGCAATGGCGCCGGTCAGCGGGCTCTTGGTGATCACGGTGTAACGGCCGCCGGTGGAGGCCATCGTGCCGGTCAGGGGGCCAGTGGCCCAGATGATCTTGTTCTCAGGCGCCAGCGGATCGACCTTGGGGTCGACCTCGCTCACCAGGTACTTGCTCCCCAGACCGCGCGAGCCAATGTAGGAACGCGCCCACTCGGTGTTGAGCGGTTCGGATTTCACGGTGCCCGCGGTCAGGTTGACGCGGAGAATTTTTCCAGCCCATGACATGTTGATGCTCCTTCAGTTAATCGGTTGGGGTCAGAGCACATCGCTTTGCGAGTGGTCTGACCCTCAAGGTCTCAAATACCCGTTCGCCTTGAGCTTGTCGAAAGGCTTCGACAGGCTCAGCCAGAACGGAAACCGGTCAGGCTGCAGATGGCTGGTTGCCCAGCTTGTCGGCCCACTGCTTCATCTTGTCCATGCCGGTCCAGTTGGCGTCGATGAACGTGATGGCGGCGGTCGGGCAGGCTTCGGCGCAGGCCGGCTCGCCACCACACAGGTCGCACTTCTGGACCTTGCCGGTTTCCTGAACGTAGTTGATCGTGCCGAACGGGCAGGCGATCGTGCACACCTTGCAACCCACACAGGTGGTCTCGTTCACCACCTTGGCGCCGGTCATTTTGTCCACCGTTATCGCTTCCACCGGGCAGGCGTGCAGGCACCAGGCCTCGTCGCACTGCGTGCAGGTGTACGGGACCTTCTTGCCGGTGTGGTGGAAGTCAAAAACCTTGATGCGCGACTTCGACGTGGCGTAGGTGCCGTAGTTCTCGAAAGAACAGGCCATTTCGCACTGCAGGCAGCCGGTGCATTTGTCGGGGTTGATGTGTAGGACTTTTTGCATCGTTGTGTCTCCAAGTGGGGTAACAGAAGCCGCACCTTGCCTGCTGCTTATGCGTATCTGCTCATATGATTCTTCGCGCCTTGCCCGTTTTTTCGTCGAGGGTTTACCCGTTGTTCACGACACCCTTCCGAAAAAGTCTCAGATTGAGACACGAAGGTGAACACGCCGGTACGCATTTTTCGGCAGCGGACGAGAACCTGAACAACCTTGAAATCACCGTCCTGCGAAGGCTGCACGGCTGGCTCAATGAAGGGCAACGCGCACGGCTCGAACGCTGCCGCAACCGCTGTGCACCGGGTACTGGGCATGGCTGCGGCCGACATCGGCGCGGTGCCGGGGGTTAACACCGATCCCGTGAGCGGTTGATGCACGCACGGGGACGTTCGAACGCTGATTTAATTCCTCACTGATGTCCAACACCCAGCCGCCCCTGACCCACCCGCACCGCCTGGCGTTGATCGAGCAGGCGCGCAAGTCGGTGCTGGACACGCGCGACCCCGCCGCGCCTGCGGCACTTTCCCCGTGGATCGAACGCTCATGGCGACGCTGCCTGAGCATGGGTTTCAACCCGCACCAGCCAATCGCCTTCGACGCGGTCACCCACAGCGTGGTCCGCAACACGATCGAAGCGAACCAGCCCCTGCTGCGCGCGGCCGCGCCGGTGATCCAGTCGCTCACGCGGGCCATGGCCAACACGCGCTACTTCGCCATCCTCACCGACGCCAACGGCCTGGTGATCGACGTCAACGGCCCGGTGGACCGCCACAACCCGCAGGCGTCCAGCATCGCGCGCGTGGGCGTGAACCTGTCCGAGCGCGCGGTGGGCACCACCGCCATCGGCACCACCCTGGCCGAGTTGCAGCCGGTGTGGCTGCACCGGGGCGAACACTTCTTTGATGCCACCAGCGTCTACAGCTGCGCGGGTGCGCCCATCTGGGGACCCGATGGCCAGTGTGTGGGCATGCTCGACCTCACGGGCGTGAACGTGGTGGAACAACCTGCCCTCAAGCACCTCGTTACTCAGTCGGCACGCAGCATCGAGAACGCGCTCGCGCTCTCAAGACCCCACCGCATGCTGCTGAGCCTGAACTGGCCCGGCCAGTCGCTGGGCAGCGACAGCGACGGCCTGGTGTGCGTTGACGCCGACGGCCACATCACCGGCCTGAACCGACCGGCCGCCGACATGCTGGGCATCACGCCCCTGGGCAGCGCAGGCCATTGCACCGACGTGTTCGCCGTGCCGCTGGAAACCCTGTTCGATGCCGCGAGAGCCCAGCGCAACGCGCTGGAGGTACCGCTGTGGTCCGGGCTGCGACTCAACGTGCATGCGCGACTCAAAGTGGGCGGCGAGCGGGCACCCATGAACGGTTCGGGCGCGGCCGTGCCGCTCAAGGACGTGGAAACTGCCCTCATCCGCAAGGCGGTTGAAGAAGCGCGCGGCAACGTGATGGAGGCTGCCCGCGCGCTGGGCATCAGCCGGGCCACGGTCTACCGCAAGCTCATGCGCAAGAAGCCCGGGACCTGACCCACAAAACGAAAGGCGGCCCAACGGCCGCCTTTTCGGTCTCACACATCCATGAAGGGCGGAGCGCTCAGGGTGCGGTGAGCGTCATCCCATGCTGCTTGAAGATCGCGAGCAACTCGCCGCTGCTGCGGATCGATTGCAGCGCCGTCTCCAGCGCCTGGCCCAGCTCTTTGTGCTCGGCCTTGATCGCCATGCCCACCGGCCAGCCGTTGTCGGGGATGCCGCTCAACGCCAGTGGCGCGAGGCGGTACTGCCCGGGCTTGACCTCGGCGCGCGACAGCACCGATTCGGCCTGCGCCCGGGTCACATAAGCGGCCACCGCCTTGCCGTCCAGCATGGCTTGTACGGCCTGTGTGCCGGTGTTGTGGATGCCGACCTGCGCACGCAACAAACCGCCGCTGTAGCCCATGAGCGCGCTGGTGGCACCAGCGCCGCGCTCGGCGGCGAGCGCAAGGCCCTTCAGGTCTTCGGGGCTGTTCACGTCAGCGATGCGCGTGGTGTCGTACACGAGCACCAGCGACTGGCGCATGTAAGGCGCGAGGATCAGCACCTGGCGATTGCGCGCCATGAGGTATTTGTCGCCCGGGACCTGCAGCATCACGTCGGCCGGGCCATAGCCCAGGTAGTGGCCGCGCCACACCATGTTGCGCAGGTCGTCGTTCATGTTCTCGCCCGCATCGAACGGCAGCAGTGCGAGCTTGAGGTTGAGCTGACGCGCCAGCGCGGTGGCGATGGACACGTCCAGGCCTTTCACATCGTTGGCCGGCCCGTCGGAGAACGGCGCGTTGTCCTTGTACACCGCCACCTTCAGCACGCCAGTGGCGCGGATCCTGGCCAGGTCGGTCAGCTCGGTTTGCGCGTTCGCCAGCAGCGGCAGGCCTCCCAGCAGGGGCAGAAGGCCGGCCAGCACCTGGCGACGGCCCAGGTGTCTGTTCTTGTCTGTCATGTCTTGTCTCCACGGAAAGGCGGGCCGAAACGGGCCCGCAGTCTTCACTGCTCGCGGCGGGTTTCCAGGTAGGTCTTGATCGACCAGATGGCTTCCTGCGTGAGCGTGCCTTCAAAGGGCGGCATGTACACACGGCCATCTCGCACGCGGCCGCGGCGCACGGTGGCCACATAGAACTCGTCCATCTCCTTGTAGCACGCCGCCTTCTTGGCCACATCGGCCATGCCGGAGCAATCGCTGTCGAACTTGCGCAGGTCGGGCGACATGCCGCCGGAGATGGCTTCCAGCCCATGGCAGCGCGCGCAGTTCTGGTTGTAGGCCGAGGTACCGATGCGCAGCGCTTCCTTGTTGGCCGGGCCGGCGCTGAAAGGGTTGGCGTCCAGCCACTTGGCGCCGAGCTGCGGCAGCGTGCTGGTGTCCACCGATTGGGGTGTCACGTCGCCGTGGGCCATCACGGCGGCGACACCGCAGGTCACGGCCAGGGCCAGCAGTGCACGAGCGGCGCGCTTCGAGAGGGAAAAGGTGTGGGTCTTCATCAAGATGTCTCCAAGGTCAAAGGCGGATTCACACCCTGTGGTCAGCAAGAAGCAGGCCTTCCTCCAAAACCCGCATCCACGTCCCCGACATGTACCAAATTGCATCAACTGCAAACCAGGTCGGCGGGCCACGTGTCACACCAATCGGCCCCACTGATGCCTTCTGGACCACCGGATTGCCGAAAAAAGTAGTGCAAAAGCAGGCAAGTTACTTGCTCTCTGGACTGAAGTACACCCGACCCGGGTTGTCGCACACCGGGATTACCAGTGTTGTTTCCCGGGACAGTTATGAAGAAAATTGCATGAGACAACAAGACAGCGAACACACCGGATCCCCCCACCCAGCGCCAGCCGACCCGCGCTGGTCGGCGGACTGTTGGGGAGTCCTTCCCCCGGACCCTGGAGACAACATGAGTTCCGCCCTCTTCACGAGCCCCATACCGGGACGTCGGGTTGAATCCCCCGCTTCGGGCATGTCCGTGCCCGATCACCACGAACTGATAGGGCAGTCACACCGCCGCTCGCAGTCGTACGGCCTGACCGCCACCGACGAGCCGGACTTCTCAAGCCCTTCGCACGGTGTGCTGCCCGACGCGCTGGAAGAAAACCGCTTCCTGTTCCAGCACGCCGCGCCGGTGATGGAAACCCTGTACGACCAGATCGTCAACACCCACAGCATGGTGTTGCTCACATCTGCCAAGGGCCTGGTTTTGCACTCGCTGGGCGACATGGATTTTCTGGAGCGCGCCTCGCAAGTGGCGCTCACGCCCGGCATGGACTGGTCTGAGAAAAGCAAGGGCACCAACGCGATCGGCACCGCACTCACCGAAGAAGAAGCGCTCACCGTGCACGGCGGCCAGCACTACATGAACGCCAACAAGTTCCTCACTTGTTCGGCTTCGCCCATCTTCGATCCCTACGGCCAGGTGATCGGTGCGCTGGACGTCACCGGTGACCACCGCAGTTACCACCAGCACACGCTGGCGCTGGTGCGCATGTCGGCACAGATGATCGAGAACCACATGTTCGCCGACATCTTCCCCAAGGCGATCCGCATCCACTTTCACACGCGTTCCGAATTCCTGGGCACGCTGGTCGAAGGCATCGCGGTGTTCTCTCCGGAAGGCCGCTTCCTTTCGGCCAACCGCAGCGCGCAGTTCCAGATCGGCCTGCCTTTCAGCGCCCTGAAGGCGCACACCTTCTCCTCGCTGTTCGGTCTGCCGGTGTCGGCCCTGTTCGAGCTGTTCGGCGGCGCCACGCCCAACCCCAAACAGCTTTGCATGCACAACGGCGTTTCGGTGTGGTGCAGGGTCAAGCTCAAGGCTTCCAACATGTGGGCAGCCAAACCGGGCAGTCTCGCGATCGAAGCACCTGCACGGCCGCAGGGCGCATCCACAACCACACCGGCGGCGCCCGAGCCGCTGAAGCAGACGGGCAAGAAGATGCAGTTTTCTTCGCTGCACTACCTCGATACCGGCGACGCCCAGGTGAGCTCGGTCATCCACAAGCTGCGCATGGTCAGTGGGCGCGATATCCCGATCATGATCCTGGGCGAAACCGGCACCGGCAAGGACCTGCTCGCGCAAGCGATCCACGGCGATTCCACCCGTGCGGCCCAGCCTTTTGTGTCGGTCAACTGCGCCTCCATCCCCGACACCTTGATCGAGTCCGAACTGTTCGGTTACGAGGAAGGCGCGTTCACCGGTGCGCGCAAGAAGGGATCCGTCGGCAAGATCCTGCAAGCACACGGCGGCACGCTCTTCCTCGACGAAATCGGCGACATGCCCAAACACCTGCAGGCGCGCTTGCTGCGCGTGTTGCAGGAGCGCAAGGTCAGCCCGCTGGGCTCCGGGAAAGAGGTCGAGGTGGATGTGGCCGTGGTTAGCGCCACCCACAAGAACCTCAAAGACATGATCGCGCGCGGCGATTTCCGGGAAGATCTCTACTACCGCCTCAACGGCCTGGTGGTGCGCCTGCCTGCGTTGCGCGAGAGAAGCGACTTCGAACTCGTGGTGCAGAAGATCCTGCTGGCGCTGAGCGAAGGCGGCCAGCCGGTCGGTGTGTCAGCCGAGGTGATGGACCTGTTCAAGCGCTACGCCTGGCCCGGCAACTTCCGCCAGTTACACAACCTGCTGCGCACCGCCGTGGTGATGGTCGGCCACGGCGGCGTGATCGACACGGGCCACCTGCCCGATGACTTCCTCGAAGAGCTGGACCAGGCATTGGCACAGCCCCTGACGTCGTTCGCAGCCACGGCATCGGTTGTCATGCCGCACGATCCTGCACCCACGTGCAGCCTGCCCGAGCCAGCGGTGGAGGCGGCGCCGGAAGGCCAGAAGCTGCAGGACGTGGCCTTGAGCGCCATGGCCCAGATGCTGCGCCTGCACAAGGGCAATGTGTCGGCTGCGGCAAAGGCCCTGGGGGTGTCGCGCAACACCATTTACCGTAAGAAAGACCAGTTGCCGCCGGGCCTGCTCAACTGAGCTACCTCGGTGGAGCGCCACGCTCCATCCACACCGGCTCCATCTCGCGCCACGCGCGCTGCAGGTTGAAGCCCTGTCGTTGCGCGTAGCCCGCCCACTCTTTGTAGGCCAGCATGTTGATCGCCCCTGTCTCGCCCGCATAGCGACCTTCGTCCATGGCTTTGAGCACGAGCGCACGCAGCTCGGCGAGGTAGGTGCGGGTGGCAACCAGCGCTGGTGGCAGGCTCTCTGGCCCCACCGCGCTGGAGACCGTGTTGCCGATCGCATGCCTGGGCTGCAAGGAGGCAATGCGGTCCAGGGCCAACAGCCACGCGTCCACCCCACCTTGAGCCAGTTCGGGCAGGCGCTGGTCATACACCAACCCACCGGCCCAGACCACGCGGCTGGCTTCGTCCCACAACACCAGATCGCTCTCGGTGTGACCTGGCGCGGGTGGCAACACGCGCAGCCGGTGCGGCCCGATGCGCAAGACTTCGCCGGCCTGCAACACGCGGCTGGGCCACGCGATGCGCGTGTCCGCCATCGCGTCCGCGCCCACGCGTTCGGTCAGGCTGGCCAGGCAGGCCGGGCAGCGCTGTTGCATCGCGCTGCGCGTGCCTTCGCTGGACACGATCTCCAGCTGCCCCGCCGCGAGCGCATCGGCAAACGCCGAGTTCGCCAACACGTTCTCGGCGTGGGCGTGGGTGTTGACCACTGCGCGCACCTGCGCACCGAAGCGGCAAGCCAGCGAGTCGCGCACGCGCTGACCGTGGCGGTGGCTCGGGCCGGGGTCGATCACCATCGCCTCTGCGCCCGAGATCACCACCGAGGTGGGTACCACGTGGCCTGCGTTGGCGGCGGAAATCTCACCCACGCGCTCGGGCTGCCACACCCACACGCCGGGCACCACCGCTTGCCACGGCACCGCGTTGGCGGCGCTGCAGTCGGGGTTTCGGGAGGTCGACGCACAGCCCGCGAGCAGCGCGAGCAACACCGCTCCCAACACGCCGCGCAGGCCTGTCATGCCAGCGTCCTGCGCACGCTCTGGCGCAGGGCCGGCAACATGGCGGGTTCATGCCCGAGGTGGCCGCTGTGGGGCTCCACATGCATCACGTCGCCGCCCGCGGTACGGCCAAGCGCGGCCCAGCGCCGGCTGTTGCCGGGCGGACAGATCGCGTCGAACCGGCCGTGCACCCAGTCCACCGGCAGGCCGCATCGGGCTGCCTGCAACACGCCGTGGTCGAGCTGGCCCGCGTGCATGAATCCCCCGTGGCGCAGGTAGTGCGCCTGGATGCGGAATTTGGAGAACGCGTTGCGGTCAGCGCGGGTTTTCCCGGGCGTCTTCAATCGGGCAATGGCTCGCTTTTCCGCCTTGCGCAGCGATGCCCATTCGCGCCGTATCGACGCCGCCAGGTGCGGTGCATGCAGTGCAGCGTGCAACAAACTGCACCGCTGGCTGCGCGCGGCCGCCGCCGTCTCCAGCAAACCCCAGCCGCGCGCAGCGCGCAGGGATGCAACACCGGGTGTCCCACTTTGAATCAGTTGTGTCAGCCGTTGCAGCGCCACAGGCAGCACGGTGCCCGGAACAACCGGCCACAGCGCGCCCCAGCCGAGCGACTGTCGCACGCGCGACGAGGGCAACAACAACCCGGCGAGCTCTCGCCGGCTGAGCGCGAACGCCCCCCGCAAGACCAGGCGCTGCACCCGCTGCGGGTGCGCCAGCGTGTAAGCCAAGGCCACCACCGTGCCCCACGAACCGGCCAGCAACGACCAGTGCTCCAGCCCCAGGTGTTCGCGCAGCGCTTCCATGTCAGCCACCAGTGCAGCCGTGTGGTTGCCCGCTGTGCGGCCCTTCGGCAACGAGGCACCGCAGCCGCGCTGATCGGGCGCCACCACCCGTTGCCGGGACAAGTCAAAAGGCCTCAACATGCCGGGCTGGCAACTGCTGCCCGGACCGCCGTGCAACAGCAGCCACGGCTCTCCACCTGGTGCTCCCACATCGCGCCAGGCCATGCGGTGCAGGCGGCCCAGGGGCAGGTGTTGAGCGCGTGGCCACGCACCGCTGGCCACCTGGGCAGATGGGACAGTTTTCGTGGCATCGATATTGCTTTTCATAGGGGCGGCTTGTGGCAATGGTGCTGGCGAGCTTGCAGACATGTTTCGTGCCAACCCATTATTGGAGACCTTCTATGCAATGGACGACCCCCGCCTTCACCGACCTGCGTTTTGGTTTTGAAATCACGATGTACATCGCCAACCGCTGATCTTCATCGGTTGGTTCGAGGCGCACGGGTGAACAACGCGTGCGCCTTTTTCTTGGTCTTTCAGGTGTCCTGACATGCGCATCCGGGTTCTGGGTTCTTCGGCAGGTGGCGGTTTCCCGCAGTGGAACTGCAACTGCGCCAACTGCGACGGCCTGCGCCACGGCCGCATCAAAGCCAGGGCACGCACGCAATCGTCGATCGCCGTCACCGCCAACGGGCTGGACTGGCTGCTGGTCAACGCCTCACCCGACATCCTCACGCAGATTCGCGACACGCCCGACCTGCAACCCGCGCGCGCCGTGCGCGACAGCGGCATTGCCGCGGTGCTGCTCATGGACGCCCAGATCGACCATGTGACCGGGCTCATCATGCTGCGCGAACGCGGCTCGAAACTGCCCTTGCTGGCCACCCCCGAGGTGTTCTCCGACATCTCCAGCGGCTTCCCCATCACCGACATCCTCTCGCACTACTGCGGCGTGGCCACCACCGAGCTGCCGTCCGATGGCAGCACCATCACCGTCGAGGGCCTCCCCGGCATGGAGCTGCAAACCGTGGCCATTGCCTCCAAGCCGCCACCGTACTCGCCCTTTCGCGGCAACCCGCGCGCCGGAGACAACCTCGGCCTGGTGATTCAGAACCCGGTCAATGGCGCGCGTGTGTTTTACGCGCCGGGCCTGGGCGCCGTAACACCCGAGATCCTCGCGCTCATGGCCACTTGCTCGGTGCTGTTGGTCGACGGCACCTTCTGGACCGAAGACGAAATGATCACGCAAGGCCTGTCAAAAAAGAAGGCCGCCGAGATGGGCCACCTGCCGCAAAGCGGCCCGGGCGGCATGATCGAACAGCTGGGCAAGCTGCCCCGCTCCATCCGCAAGATCCTCATCCACATCAACAACACGAACCCGATGCTGATCGAGGATTCTGCCGAGCGCGCCGAGCTCACCCGAGACGGCATCGAGGTGGCGCACGACGGCATGGACATCGTGTTCTGACACCGCAACAACATGGACATCGCCACCACCCTGCGCCCGCTTGAGGGCCTCCCCGCCTGGACTCGCGACGAGTTCGAAGCCCAGCTGCGCGACAAGGGTCGCTCGTACCACATCCACCACCCTTTCAACGTGCGCATGAACGCCGGTGGCTGCACGCCCGACGAGCTGCGCTGCTGGGTGGCCAACCGCTTTTATTACCAGGTCTGCATTCCGCGCAAGGACGCCGCGATCCTGGCCAACATGCCCGATCGCGCGCACCGCCGCCTGTGGGTGGAGCGCATCCTCGACCACGACGGCTACGGCGACTTCGAAGGCTCGGCCAGCGGTGGCCTGGAGGCCTGGATTCGCCTGGGTGAAGCGGTGGGCATCGCGCGCGACGACCTGCTCTCGCTGCAGGGTGTGGTGCCCGCGGTGCGCTTTGCCTGCGACGCCTATGTGAATTTCGCGGCCAAGGCCCCGTGGCAGGAAGCCGTGTGCTCGTCACTCACCGAGATGTTTGCGCCGCAGATCCACAAGGACCGCCTCGCCAGCTGGCCCACGCACTACCCGTGGATCAATGCCGAGGGCCTGGGCTACTTCCGCAAACGCATTCCGCTGGCCGGGCGCGACGTGGAACACGGGCTGCGTGTCACGCTGGACCACTTCACCACCCGCGCTGCGCAACACCGCGCGCTCGACATCCTGCAGTTCAAGCTCGATGTGCTTTGGACCATGCTGGACGCGATCGAGAAAGCCTGCCAATGACACCCTCTCATCCCAAGCTTTCGCGCCGCTTCCGGCTGCAGTATGAAGAAGCACAAACGCGCTGGGTGCTGCTGTACCCCGAGGGCATGGTGCAGCTCAACGACAGCGCCGCCGAAATCCTCAAGCGCTGCGATGGTGAACGCACGGTGGCCGAGATCGTGAGCGAGCTGGAAACGGCGTTTTCGGTTCAGGGCCTCACACCGCAGGTGGAATCCTTGCTGGAAGAAGGAGGTCGCCGTGGCTGGATCGACTGAGTTCGCACCGGTCTCCGAAGCGCTGTCGATGCTGGCCGCCACAACGCACCCGGCCGGCCCGCCGCTGTGGCTGCTGGCCGAGCTCACCTACCAGTGCCCGCTGCACTGCGTGTTTTGCTACAACCCCACGCAGCATGCGCGCATCAAGGACGAGCTCACCACCGCGCAGTGGGTCGATGTGATGCGCCAGGCGCGCAAGCTCGGTGCCGCGCAGCTCGGTTTTTCCGGCGGTGAACCGCTGGTGCGTGACGACCTCGAAGAGCTGGTGCAGGAGGCGCACTCGCTGGGCTACTACACCAACCTCATTACCTCGGGCGTGGGCCTGACCGAAGCGCGCGCACAGCGCCTGAAAGACGCCGGCCTGGACCATGTGCAGCTCTCGTTCCAGGACAGCACGCGCGAGCTCAACGACTTCCTGAGTCACACCAAGACCTTCGAGCTCAAGCAGAAAGTGGCGCGGCTGATCAAGGCGCACGACTGGCCCATGGTGATGAACTGCGTGCTGCACCGGCACAACCTGCCGCACGTGGGCCAGATCATCGAAATGGCGCTGGCGCTCGACGCCGAGTACCTGGAGCTGGCCAACACGCAGTACTACGGCTGGGCCTGGGTCAACCGCGACCACCTCATGCCCACGCACGAACAGCTGATCGAGGCCGAGGCGGTGGTCAATCAATACCGCGAAAAGATCGGCAAACGCTGCAAGCTGCTGTTTGTCGTGCCCGACTATTTCGAGCAACGGCCCAAGGCCTGCATGAACGGCTGGGGCTCGGTGTTTCTCTCGGTCGCGCCCGACGGCGTGGCGATGCCCTGCCACAACGCACGCGATCTGCCGGGCCTGCAACTGCCCAACGTGCGCAACATGCAGCTGGCCGACATCTGGCAGAAGAGCCAGGCCTTCAACGCCTTCCGTGGCGAAGACTGGATGAAGCCGCCCTGCCGCACCTGCGACGAGCGTCACAAGGACTTTGGCGGCTGCCATTGCCAGGCCTTTCTGATCACCGGCGACGCCACCCAGGCCGACCCGGTGTGCAGCAAATCGCCGCACCACGACAAGGTGGTGCAACTGGTGAAGCAGGCGCCTGCGCAGCGGCACATCCCCATCGTGTTCCGCAGCGACTCCGAGTCGCGCGTGCTGCACCCCGAAGCCTGAGCATGGCCAACACCGCGTCTGCCACGTCCAACCACGCGCGCATGCTCGGCGCTGCCTTGGTGAGCCACCTGCCCGGCGCGCGGCGCAGCACGCTGGCGCTGGAGCAGGCGCCCAACGGGCTGTTTTTGCTGTGGCTGGCCTACATGGGTCTGCTGGGCTTTGGCGCACTGCTCTTGTGGCGAGCCGGCGCATGGCACCGGCTCGTGGCAGCCGACCCCACAGGCCTCACTGTGATCATCGTGCTGCTGTTCGTCGGATGTTCGGTGTGGGCCGGGCGGCGCGCCTGGGCACTGGGCCTGCAGCGCCAGCGGCTCGATGCGTTGCTCGCGCGCCGGGGTTCAGCGAATTCCACCGAGGAAGACTGGAGCGCGGAGTACCTGCGCGGCTGTGCCCAACCCGGCGCCGACCAGAACACCTGGATGCAGATCCTGGGCGAACGCGCCCACGGCCCGCACGAGATGGCCTGGTGGCTCAACGGCATCCAGCTCAAGCTCGGCCTGCTCGGCAAGGTGATCGGCTTCTCCATCCTCGCGCTTCAGCTGGGGCAGATGGACAGCTTCGACGCGAGCCAGTCGGCGACGCTGCTGAAGAACCTCACAGGTGGCCTGGGCATTGCACTGCTGACCACCGTGACCGGTCTCACCGGCAACATCTTGCTGGGCCTGCAGCTCATGCGGCTGGACCGGTTTGCCGACGCGCTGGTGGCCGACACCCTGGCCGCCACACCGGCCATGACAGCGCCGGTCACGCAGGCCCCAGCAGGAGCGCCGCATGGCGATCGGCCGCCCGGTCCGTGACACGGAGACCGATCCTTTCTACGACATGTTGTTCAACATGTTGATCGCTTTCGTCTTCTGTTTCGTCATCGCCCTGCTCTCGTTCAACCCCAAGTCGCGCAAGGCCGGCGACATCCCGGCCAAGGCCGAGTTCATCGTCACCATCTCCTGGCCCGACAACAACCCCAACGACATCGACGCCTGGGTCAACGAGCCCGGTGGCAAGACCTTGTGGTTTCGCTCGCGCGACGCCGGCATGCTGCACCTGGACCGCGACGACCGGGGTGCGAAAAACAACACGGTGATCGTCAACGGCCGCGAGATCACCAGCCCGGTGCGCCAGGAAATCGTGACGCTGCGCGGCCTGGTGCCGGGCGAGTACGTGGTGAACGCGCACTACTACGACACGCGCGACCAGCAACCGGTGGACGTGTCGGTGGCGGTGGTCAAGGTGAACCCACAGGCCGAGATCGTGTTCACGGGCACGCAGCAGATCCCGCGCAAGGGCGATGAACGCACGCTGGTGCGCTTCAGCATCAACGACACCGGCGCGGTGACCGACATCAACACCCGACCGCTCACCATCGTTCAAAGAACCGGCCTTTGACCCCACCGCCATGATCCCCACCGTTTCTTCCCAATTGCTGCTGCTGGTGCTCGTGTACGCGTTGCTCGCCTTTCTGCTCGTGTGCCTGTTGCTGGCCACACGCTGGCACTGGGGTGTGAAAGCGTCTGCCGTGCTGCTGGTCACCGGCTTTTATGCGCTGAGCCACAGCACGCTGCAAGGCATCGCCGGCTGGCCCAGCGACGACGCCCTGCCCCAGCGCTTCGTGCTGCTGGCCGCCGTGTTCGACGAACCCAGTCCCGGGCGCAACCACCCCGGTGCGATCTTCATCTGGGTCAACCCGATGAAGGACAACAAACCGCTGGAGATGCCGCGCGTGCACCGCCTGCCGTACGAAAAAGACCTGGCGCGCATCCTGGGTGACGGCATCAAGAAAGCGCGCGATGGCAACACGCAAATGGGCAGCACCGAACCCATCCGCGGCCAGGGCGGCTTTGCCTGGCTGCGCCCCGCCGGCAACGACAAACTGCAACTCAAGCTGAGCGACCTGCCGCGCGCACAGCTGCCGGAAAAATGAAACTCCTCATCACCGGCGGTCTCGTCACCTTGCTCGCGGCCTGCCAGGGCACGCAGAGCGACGGCTGGTTCCCGCTCGTGGAAGGCAACGCGCAGGTGTACGAAGTGAAGGTCAGCAGCGAAGAAGCCCCACCCGTGGACGAATGGACGCTGCGCGTGGAAGGCCCGCGAACCATCGACGACCATCGTGTGATGCTGCGCCACCACTCGGCCGGCGTGAGTTACTTCTTCAAAACGGATGACAGCGGTGTCAAGCGTGTGGCCACACAGATGGACATCGACAGCGACCCCACGCCCGAGAAGGAGCCGATGTGGGTGCTGAAGGCGCCCTATGTGGTGGGCACCGAATGGACCACCACCACCGTGCCCTACCTGATCCTGCGGCGCAACGAACACCCGCGCGAACTGCGCTACAGCCACAAGGCGCTGATGTACTGGCGCATCGAGGCGGTGGACGACAGCGTGACCACACCCACCGGCACCCACCAGCCCTGCCTTCGCGTGGTGGGCCGCGCCAACCTCAACCTGTTCACCGACCCGGTGAACGGCTTCACCGACGTGCCCCTGACCAGCCGCGAGTGGTACTGCAAGGGCAAGGGTCTGGTGAAGTTCGAGCGGGACGAACCAGTCCCCAATGGCTTTCTGGTCGGGGGAAACTTGAAAGCCGAGTGGGTGCGCTGAATTTTCTCGCTTCGATGCGTTCCGGCTCTGCACGCAGTGTCGGGTTTGCCCGGCACCTTTGCCATCATCACCCTGATCACGCTGATGATGGGTTTGCTGGACATCGCTTCCACCAGCCGTCTCAAGGGGCTGGCCGACGATGGCTACGAAACCGAGGTCCTTGATGCGGTCAGATGGGTGCGCATGGGCCCGGAGTCGGGGTCCAGCGCCAGCATCCAGATTGCCGCGGGCAACAGGGACTTGAGCGCACGCACCGAAAGCCGGGCAAGCGCGCTGGAAGGTACCGCCGCTTCGATGGAAGAACTCTCGTCATGAGAGCGCCGGGGTACCGAGCGCCTCAGCGTTTTCCTCCCCCACCGCCACCGCCATTGCCACCCCCGTTACCACCCCCATTGCCACCCCCATTGCCACCTCCGTTACCGCCACCCTTGCCAGCGCTTTTGCCGTTGCCAGCGCCCTGGTCACCCGCCGACAGCCCGGTGCCGAGCGACAAGCCCGCGACGTTGGCACTCGGGGCTTTGGCGGTCTTCTGCGATTTTTCCGCTGCGGTATCGCGGGCTTCGTTGGCCTTTTTCGCCTGGTTGGCGGCGCTCACCACATCACCCAGGCGCAGGCCGAGCGAATTGGCGATCGCGCCCCAGCCCATGCCGCTGTCGCGCAGACCCTGCACCTTGCTGGTGGCCATGCCCAGCTGGGCATTGGTGGGGTTGCTGATGCCTTGCTGGGCAAGGTCGGCTTTGGCGATGTTGGTCGCAAAGTCCTGGTTGGGCGCTGCCGGGGTGGCGGTCGTCGGTGCGGTGCTCACCGTCACGCCAACGGTCGTCTGGGCAAATGCGCCCGAAGCCGCGAACAATGCGACGCACAGGCCGCTTTTGAGCAACAGGGGATGGGTGTGTTTCATGGAAGTTTCGTGGGTTGTTGTGTCACAAACCATCGTACGGGCTGCGTGAGTCGCGGAGTGCACACAATCGTTACCAGCGGTAGCCCGGGTCCGATCACTGCTTAGGGCCTTCACCCAGGCGGCGACCCATCGACACCGCGTAGGGTGCGGCCCGCGCAGCGAGCATGGGGTCGGTGGAAGGCTCCACGCCCTTGGGCAGGACCATCGGATTGAAGTTGATGGTCACGCAAGGGCCGGTGGAATCCGCTGCCACCGACTTGATCGTGAGGCGGCCCAGGGTGACCTTCTTGCGTTCTGCTGGCAGCGGCGTCACGGCGCTGTCGAGTTTGTCGCCCGGCTCTGCAAGTTGCAGGTTGAAGTCAAACGCCACCGTGCCAGCCGCCACCCTTTGGCGCAGGTCGGCCTGCAGGAAATCGGGGCCTTTGGCCTGGGCTTCCTCGTCGGTCAGGCTTTGTGTGCCGCCCACCGGTTCAAAAATCCATTTGCCGAATTGTTTCTTGCCGCCCGCATTGACAAACGCAAACGCGTGCACGCCCCAGTAGTTCACCTTGCCGAAGCTCGCCGGCACCGGCTGGCTGGCGAAATACCTGCCCTGCAGCAGGGTGTCGGGGTTGGCGTCGTTGAAGGCCTTGACCTTCTCGGGGTTCGGCTTCTTGGTCTCGGGGTCGGGAGCGACCGCCTCCAGGCGGGCCAGCATCTGCTCGGGCGAAGTCGCGCCAAACACCGGCGCCGAAATGTTGCCCATCAACTAGGTCTCGTTGTTGGGCAGGTCGAACTGCAAGGCCATGTTGCGCTGGCTCTTGCCGTTGTCGGGTGCCTTGGGGTTGCCGCCGCCGATCGAAAAGCGCGCCAACACCGGAACCGGCTGGCCACTGAAGGCCGACGACATCGACAGCTCCCGGCCCTGCGCACTCCCCACGAACTCAGCCGTGGCACACACGCCCTTGGCGCCCGAGCGGCGGAAGCCCTCGAACTTGCCGCCGGCGCGCTCGAAGGCATCGACCATGCGGGTGGGGTCAACCTGGGCAAAAGTGGGCGTGCACAGCGCGGCTGCGGCGCAGGCAACGAGTGTCATCAAGGAAGGCAGGGAGAAAGCAGTGTTCATGTGGGGCTCTCGGGATGGTTTGGGTGGGGCCTGGAAAACGGAGGTTCTCAAAAAACCGTTATGGATTCTGTGTGAAGCCGGTTCAGACAGGCCCTGGGGGTATCAAAGTCCCACGCCCGCACTCTGGCTCGATGCCAGTGCCGCCACCGCCGGTGGATAGCTCTGCCCGGCGGCCTCGCGCAACCACACCAGGCTTTGCGCCACATCGCGTTCGCGGCCCTTGCCGGTGCGGTACATCACGGCCAGCGCGTACTGCGCCTCGGCTTCGCCCGCCACAGCCGCACTTTCGAAACGGCGCGCCGCCTCGGGCAGGTCGCGCTCCACACCTCGCCCGGCCTCGAACATCCAGGCCAGGCGCGTTTGCGCGCGGCGATCACCACCATCGGCGAGCTGTCGGTACAGCACAGCGGCCTGCGTGTGCTCACCCGTGGCGCTCAAGAACTCTGCGCGCTGGTACGGCGTGAGGCTGGCCGCTGGCTGGCCCAGTGTGGCCAGGGTGGCGGTGGCGTCCTTGTCGCCACCCTGCGCGGCCAGCGTGAGGAAAATGCGCGCCTTCTCCACATCGCGCGGCAGCAACTGGCCTGCCGCATACAACATGCCCAGCCGGTACTGGGCCTTGAAGTTGCCGGCCTGCGCGGCGCTGGTGTAGAGCGTCTCGGCCTTCGCCATGCTTTTGGGCTCGCCCAGGCCGTCTTCGGCCAGGATGCCGAGGTTGAACAGCGCATCACCATTGCCCACCTCGGCCAGCGTCTCCCACACCTCACGCGCCTCGGCGTAATGGGCCATCTTGAACTCGGCATAGGCCTTGTAGTTGCCCATGGCCGGGTTGCGCAGCCAGTCGCCGCGGTGGCTGTCCTGGGCCTGTGAAACGCCGGTGAGCACCACCAGTGCGGCACCGAGCCATGTGCGCGGGTGGATCATGTCGACATCTCCAGTCGGGGTCACGGGGATTCGATGCGCAGCTCGCTGAGCCAGCGTGCGCCGGGAGTGAATGGATCGCGATCCGTGGCGGCGTAAGGCGGCACGGTCAGGTCGTCGGGCGGCACACCGATGCGGTTGAGATCCACCGCCTGAGGCACGCCCACCAGCGCGGTGGGTGTGGCGATGAACTTGAAGGCGATGCCGTTCCACAGCTTGG
The DNA here is from genome assembly GCA_038213545.1 of Burkholderiales bacterium. Classification (GTDB taxonomy): domain Bacteria; phylum Pseudomonadota; class Gammaproteobacteria; order Burkholderiales; family Burkholderiaceae_C; genus Hydrogenophaga. Next base: position 1,745 of record JBBQSX010000027.1, on the reverse strand, counting down.
CGCCAAAGTCCTTGGGCTGCTTGTAAAAGAACAGCAGGCTGTGCTCCAGCCACGCGAGCTGGGTGCTCGATGCGGTGCCCGGTTGCGCGTACGGGTAAGGCACGAAGCACGAGATTTCCTGCTCGGCCGGCAGGCATTTGAACTCACGCATGGAGAGGAAATGGTCGCGCATCACCGCGTGGTCCATCTGCACCTTGAATGCGCTGGCACCACCGGACGCCGGTGTGAACACAACGCGGCCTATGGCCGTTCGCGCGCCGTCTTTCGTCACGGCGATCAGCACCTTCTCACCGGAGAAATCAAATGCATGCGCGCCGCCACCGCTCAGCAGCAAGGCCAGGGCCGTGGCGCGCAACGCCGTCATGGTTTGACGGTGAGCACCCAGGCGGACAGGATCTTGAGATCGGCTGTGCTCAGGCTCGGGTGCGCCGGCATGGGAATGCGGCCCCACTTGCCCTTGGAGCCGTTCTGAATCGATTGCGCGAGCGACGCAGCAGCGTCTTTTTCGGTCGCGTATTTTTCTGCGATGGCGGCAAACGCCGGACCCACCACTTTTTCGCCATTGGCGTGACACGAATAGCAGCCGCTGGCTTTGGCCAGGTCGGGGGCGCCGGCCAGATCGGCTTGCGCAAAGGCACTGACGCTGGTGATCAGGGTGGCAATGAAGATGGTCGAGCGCATGGCAGGTCCGCTTGAAACTGAACAGGTCAAAGAAAAAGGTGCCGGCCCGGTGCGTACACCGCACCCGACCGGCACCCCAGAACATCACTTCGCGAGCTTGAAGGTCCAGACGGAGCCGCCCTGCTCGAGGAAGTTGACCTTCTTGGCCACTTCACCGCCCCACAAAGGCACAGCACCGCCCCAGCCGGAGACCACGCTCACGTACTGCTCGCCGCCTTCGGTCCAGGTGATGGGAGGCGCCACCACGCCGGATCCGGTCTGGAACTGCCACACAACCTTGCCGGTCTTGGCGTCGGCCGCCTTGAGGTAGCCCTCAGGCGTGCCCCAGAACACCAGGTCGCCCGCGGTCAGCACACCACCCCAGAGCGGCGCGTTGTTCTTGACTTCCCAGGCCACCTTGCCGGTCTTGGGATCGATGGCACGCAGCGAGCCGATGTGGTCTTCAAACAGCGGCTTGATGGTGAAGCCCGCACCCAGGAAGGCAGCGCCCTTCTTGTAGGTGATCGGCTCGTTCCAGATCTCCATGCCCCATTCGTTGGTGGGCACATAGAACAGACCGGTGCGCGGGCTGTAGGCCATGGGCATCTGGTTCTTGCCACCCAGGAAACCAGGGGCAGAGAACACCGACTTGCCTTTGGCGCCATCGCCGCCGGCGGCTGTCGGGTCACCAGGACGGTTGGTGTCGTCGAAGTTCGGGCGGCCGGTCTTGAGGTCGATGCCGGTGGCCCAGGTCACTTTCTTCACGAACGGGAAGGCGTTGACCAGCTTGCCGGTGGTGGCGTCGTTCACATAGAAGAACCCGTTGCGGTCTGCCTTGGCGCCCATGCGCTTGCCGTCCATGTCGAAGGTGATGAACTCGTTCACACCGTCGTAGTCCCAGCCGTCGTTGGGGGTGTTCTGGTAGTGCCACACGATCTTGCCGGTCTTGGGGTCGATCGCCACGGTGGAGGCCGAGTACAGGTTGTCGCCCTTGCGCACATGGCTGTTCCATGGGCCGGGGTTGCCGGTGCCGAAATAGGCCAGGCCGGTGCTGGGGTCGTAGGTGCCGCCCAGCCAGGTGGCCG
>JBBQSX010000026.1:0-27210 GCA_038213545.1 Burkholderiales bacterium | reverse complement strand
GTGTAGGCCTCGGTGCCCTCCAGACCCTGCACCGCAAAGTAGGCGTTGTCGCGCGCGGCCACGTCCAGGTGGCGGCCGGTGGAGGTGAGGGCGCCCGGTGTGTCGGCGTGGCCGGCGGTGGCTTCGAGCGCGAACACGCGGGTGCTGGCACCGTCGCCGCGCACCGGCACTGCCCGGAAGGTGGAGAGTTCGGCGCGAAAGCCCGGCGTGGACACGTTGGCCAGGTTGTTGGCCAGCACCTGTTGCCGTTGCTGCGCGGCGTTGGCGCCGGTCATCGCGGTGTAGATCATGCGGTCCATGCGGGGCTCCTTCGTTCAGTTCAAACGCGCGATCAACGCATGTTCAGCAAGGTGCTGAGCACCTGATCTTGCGTCTTGATGGTCTGCGCGTTGGCCTGGTAGGCGCGCTGCGCGGTCATCATGTTCACCAGCTCGGCGGTGAGGTCGACGTTGGAGTCTTCCAGTGCGCCCGAGCGGATGCCACCGAAGTTGCCCGAGCCAGGTTCGCCGCGCACCGGCTCGCCCGAGGAGAAAGTGGCCGACCAGTTGCCGCCGCTCGATGGCGACAGGCCCTGCGAGTTGCGAAAGTTCACCAGCGCCACCTGACCGGCCGCGCGCGTTTCGCCGTTGGAATAGCGACCTGTCACGACACCGGATTCATCGATGCTCAGGCCCACGAACTCGCCTGGAAAGTAGCCGTCCTGGTCGAGGGCGAACACCGCGAAGTCGGTGCCGAACTGGCTGGCTGCGGTGAGGTCGAGCGTCACCGGGAAGGTCACGGTGGGGTCATTGGGCGAGGCCAGCGTGATGGTGGGCGACGGCGTGATCGATGCCGGATTGATGGTGCCGTCCGCGTTGAAGTTGAGGTTCACGGGCGGGGCCAGCGGCGCGGGCGCACCGCCGTTCACGCTGGCATAGACCTCCCAGCTGTTGTTGGCGGTTTTGGTGAAGGCCAGCGCCACTGGAACTTCCATGCCTTGCGGGTCGTAGGCCACCACCGAGGTGCCGTAGGTGGTGATCGGTGTGGGCGGTGTGACGCTGGCGGCCACGGGGGCGCGCGCATCGAGGTTGAACTGGGCCACGATGGCGCTGGTCTGGCGTGCGGGAATCGGCGCACTGGTGGGCAGCGACAGCGGCTGGCTGTCAAAGCTCAGGCGGTTGCCGTCCACATCGGTGGGGTAGCCCATGAGCTGGCCACCCTGCTGGTTGACGATGTTGCCGTCGCGGTCGAGCTTGAACATACCGGCGCGGGTGTAGGCCTGGGTGCCGTTGGGCTGGGTGACTTCGAAGAATCCGTTGCCGTTGATGGCCAGGTCCAGGTCGTTGCCGGTGACGGTGATGTTGCCCTGCGTGAACATCTGCGACACAGTCGCCACGGTCACGCCGATGCCCTTGTTGCTGCCGCCCGCGGCATTGACCGAGCTGGCGTAAAGCTCGGCGAATTCGGCGCGCGAGCTCTTCATGCCGACCGTATTGGCGTTGGCGATGTTGTGGCCGATCACGTCGAGGTTGCGGCTGGCGCTGTTCAGACCGGAGAGTCCTTGCTGGAATGCCATGGTGGTGTCCTTGGGGTGGGGGAATGGGGTTCAGGAAAAAGAGGTGCGCCGACGGTTCACATGAACGCGAGCACGTCGTTGTAGGCACGGGTGCTGCCGTCCTGCAGCAGCATGTAGATGGAGCCGCCGGAGAAGCTCACCGAGTCGACCGAGAGGCGCTGCAGGGACACGGTGTCCACGCGCTCGTTGCCGCTGTAGGCGCGCACCTGGAAGCCTTTGACCGAAGCCGGGTCAACGCCTTCGGCGTCCCAGCTGAAACCATGCAGGCCACCGCTGCGGGCGCCCATCTCGATGGTCTTGATGACCTCGCCGTTGGTGCCCATGATGTCGACCTTCACGTCGGTGGCCTTGGCTTCGAGCGAAAACGCCGCCTTGCCCTGGCCATTCTTGAAGGCCAGCGATTCGCCAGGCAACAAGGCTTCGCGGCCGATGAGCGAGGTGCCTTGCAGAGCTTGCATGGAGCCGAACTGCGTGGCCATCCCTTTGAGGGTGGCGTTGAGTTCCTGGATGCCGCTGACCGTGTTGATCTGCGCCATCTGGGTGGTCATCTGTGCGTTGTCCATCGGGTTGAGCGGGTCCTGGTTGTTGAGCTGCGCAACCAGCAGCTTGAGGAACCTGTCCTGCGAGGCCGCAGGATCCATGTTGTTCTTGGCCGCAGTGCCGGTGGTGCTGCCCACGGCGGTGCCGAGGCTGGTGGTGTCGATGGGCTGGATGAACATGGTCAGGTCCTGTGAATGGATGGGCTCACTGGCCCATCTGGAGGGTCTTGAGCAGCAGCGACTTGGCCGTGTTCATGACCTCGACGTTGTTCTGGTACGAGCGCGAGGCCGAGATCATGTTGACCATCTCTTCCACCGGGTTCACGTTGGAGTGGTTCACATAACCTTCGGCGTCGGCGCTGGGGTGCGTGGGGTTGTGCACGCGCCGGCCGGGGTCCTGGCTCTCGGTGATGTCTTTCACCTTCACGCCCGCGTTGCCCGAGCCGCCCATGGGCATGGTCTGGAACTGGATGTGGCGCGCCTTGTAGGCCTTGCCGTCCGGGCCGGCCACGGCGTCCGCGTTGGCCAGGTTGCTGGCCACCACGTTGAGGCGCTGGGACTGCGCGCTGACAGCACTGCCCGACACACTGAAGATGGAAAACATCGACATGGGAATTCCTTTCAAACACGCATCGCGTGAAGAGGTGCAAACCAAGAACACCGCGGAACTGGCTTTGCCAGGCCGCAGGTGTTGCCCCCCGGGAGGGGGGTGGCGCTGAAAGCGACGCGGGGGGTGTTCATGGTCATTGGCCGGTGATGGCGCTGAGCATGGTTTTCACGTTGGAATTGATGAAACGCAGCGTCGATTCGTAGCGCACGCTGTTGTCCACGAAGCTGGCGCGTTCGCGGTCGAGGTCGACCGAGTTGCCGTCCTGGCTGGGCTGGGTCTGCACCGCGTAGGCCAGCCTGGGGTCTTGCGCGCTGGTGGTGCCGAGCGTCATGTGGCCGGCGCTGGTCAGGCTCACGTCGGCGCGGGCGGCGCCGCCCGACACATTCTTGAGCGCAGCCGCGAAGTCGAAATCGCGCGCCACATAGCCTGGGGTGTCGGCGTTGGCGATGTTGCTGGCAATGACCTGCTGGCGCTGCGAGCGCAGCAGCAGGGCGTTGGCATGGAAATCCAGCCGGGCGGTCATCTGTTCAAGCATGTTCACCTCAGGGCACAGGTTGCGGGGCGGGTGGCTGGCCTTCCTCAGAGGGCACGGACACCGGGGCGTTGGACGAATTATGGAAATCTTGAGGGTCTTCAATGGCCGGAACAAAGACCCCTTAGGCGGCCTATTCCCGGCTTTCCCGCAACCGGAGGCGGCCTACAGTGCAGGCCATGCCCAAACCGCTGCTCTCCCTGTTGTCACTCTTGAATGCCCGTCTGCTCGCCCTGGCGGCGCTGGCGCTGTGCAGTGGGCAAGCGCAGGCGAACGACACCGCAGCGCTGGAAAAAATGGCGCACGACTTCCTCACGCCTGCCCTGGCCGAAGCGCTGCCGAAAGACGGCGCATCGCCGTTGAGAGCCGAGGTGGTGATGGGTTCGCTGGACGCGCGCCTCAAGCTCGCGCCGTGCAACCAGGTCGAAGCCCACCTGCCCAAGGGAACCCGCCTGTGGGGCCGCAGCCGCATCGGCCTGCGTTGTGTGGACGGCACGACCCGCTGGAATGTGTTTGTGCCGGTCACGGTGAAAGCCTGGGGACCGGCCTGGGTGCTCAGGCGCGCGGTGGCTGCCGGCGATACCCTGGCTCAAGAAGACGCCGAAATCGCCGAGATTGATTGGGCCGAACAACGTGCCAGCGTGCTGGCCGTGCCCGAGCGCTGGGTGGGCCAGCTGGCCGCGTTTGCCCTGACCCCGGGCCTGGCGCTGCGCGAGAACATGGTGCGTGCGCCCCAGGCGTTCGCGCCCGGCGCCCAGGTGCGGGTGAGCGGCGCAGGCGGCGGTTTCAGTATTTCCGCGACCGGGCTTGCGCTCACGGCGGGACTGGTGGGCGAGACGGCCCGCATCAAGCTGCCCGGGGGGCGCGTGGTGACCGGTGTGGTGCGGGATGCCCAGACGGTCGAACTGGCGCTGTGAGCCGGGCTTTCGGGGCACAGACGGCTGAAAATTCGTGACGAATGCCTCGGGAGATTGGCTAAAGTTCTTGAATCACTGGTCGATACAGTCTGTACAAGGCCCTGACTTCGGGGTTTGGAGCGTGACATGAAAGTCGATTCATCACCGGATTCGTACATTGGTTCTGTGGCCGGCGGCCCGCAGAAGGCCACGGCGCCTGCGGCAGCCGAAGCCGGAGCGGCAGCTTCGGCGGCCAGCGCGGCCAGCAAGCCCCAGGCCGGCGTGACCGTGACACTCTCGGCGTCGACCACCGAGGCCCGCGCGGTCTCGGGCGGCAGCGAGGTGTTCAACGCCGACAAGGTGGCCGCGATGAAAGAAGCGATCGCCAACGGCAGCTTCCAGGTCAACGCCGGCGCCATCGCCGACAAGATGCTGGCCAACGCCGCTGAAATGCTCGGCCCGCGCACCTGACTGCCAACCCACCACCTGGGCCCACCATGAGCACTGTCTCCACCAACTACCACCCCTGGATCGGCTCGTTGCAAGTGGAACTTGACGCCCTGGAAGCCGCCTTGTTGCGCGGCGATGCGCCCGCGGTGGAGCTGGCCAGCGCCGCCATGCAGAAGGTGCTGCTGCAAGCCCCACCTGTCATTGCACTCGGCGAGCCGGGCAGTGACCAGCAGCAGGCCCTGCTGTCGGCCGCCGATCGCTTTGCCCGTCTGCGCCAGGCGGTTTTGCGCGCCAATGCCCAGAGCCAGCGCGCGGTGAACAGCCTGCTGCCGCAGCACACCCAGCAACCCACCTACGGCCGTCAGGGCGCCGCTTCCGTGAGCAGCGCGGGCCGGGGTTACCTCTCGGCCTGAACGCCTCGCGGCAGACAACAAAAAACCGGCCCGGGCCGGTTTTTTGTTGGGCGAGCCGACCGCTCAGCCCTTCTTGGCACCGAAGCGGTGTTCGATCTCGCCCACGATGCCGCGGCGGAACATGAGCACACACACCACGAAGGTCACGCCCATGATGATGGAGACCATGGAACCCAGGCCCGAGAGGTAGTTCTGCATGGTCACGATGATGGCCGCGCCCACCGTTGGACCCAGGATGGTGCCCATGCCGCCGAGCAAAGTCATCAGCACCACCTCACCCGACATCTGCCAGCCCACGTCGGTCAGTGTCGCGATGCCGAAGGCAATCGACTTGGTGGCACCCGCAAGACCGGCGATGGTGCCCGAGAGCACAAACGCCATGAGCTTGTAGCGGTCGACGTTGTAGCCCAGCGAGAGCGCGCGGGGTTCGTTCTCGCGCACCGACTTGAGCACCTGGCCAAACGGCGAGTGGATGATGCGGTAAATGAGCGCAAACGCCGCTGCGAAGATGGCCGCGACCACGTAGTACATCGCCGTGTCGTTGGTCAGGTCGATCACGCCGAACAGTTTGCCGCGCGGAATGCTCTGGATGCCGTCTTCCGCGTAGGTGAACGGCGCCTGCACACAGATGAAATAGATCATCTGCGCCAGCGCCAGCGTGACCATGGCGAAGTAAATGCCCTGCCGGCGCACCGCCAGCCAGCCGGTGACCAAACCGATGAAGGCCGCGCTCACCGTGCCAGCCAATATCGCCAGCTCGGGCGTCAGCCCCCACACCTTGGCGGCGTGGCCCGACACGTAGGCCGCAAAGCCGAAGAACATGGCGTGGCCGAACGAGAGCAGGCCGGTGAAGCCGATCAGCAGGTTGAACGCCGAGGCAAACAGCGCAAAACACAGCACCTTCATGAGGAAGATGGGGTAACCCACGAAAGGGGCGACCAGCAGTGCCAGGAACAGCACCACAAAAACGTAACGGGTGGCTTTGGACATTATTTCTCCCGGCCGAACAGACCTGCCGGACGGATCATGAGCACAACGACCATGATGATGAACACCACGGTCGAAGAGAGCTCGGCGTAAAACACCTTGGTGAGGCCTTCGATGAGACCCAGCGCCAGGCCGGTGATGATGGAGCCCAGGATGGAGCCCATGCCGCCGATGACGACCACGGCAAACACCACGATGATGATGTTGGAACCCATGAGGGGGCTCACCTGGTAGATGGGCGCGGCCATCACCCCGGCCAGACCGGCCAGACCCACGCCAAAGGCGTAGGTGAGCGTGACCATCAGCGGCACGTTGATGCCGAAGGCGCGGACCATGTTGGGGTTCTCGGTGCCGGCGCGCAGGTAGGCGCCCAGCTTGGTTTTTTCGATCACGTACCAGGTGAACAGGCACAGGAAGATGGAGACGAACACCACCCAGGCGCGGTACTTGGGCAGGAACATGAAGCCCAGGTCGAACACGCCACGGAAGATCTCGGGCAACTCGTAAGGCTGGCCGGACGAACCGTAGAACTCGCGGAAGGCGCCCTCGAAGATGAGGGCCAGGCCGAAGGTGAGCAACAGACCATAGAGGTGGTCCAGCTGCTGCAGGCGGCGCAGCATGGTCATCTCGATCAAGGCTCCGATGGCGCCCACCGCAATGGGCGCGAGCAGCAGGGCGAACCAGTAGTTCACACCCGCGTAATTGAGCAACATCCACGCAAAGAAGGCGCCCACCATGTAGAGGGCACCGTGCGCGAAGTTGACGATGTTGAGCATGCCGAAGATCACGGCCAGGCCCAGCGAGAGGATTGCGTAAAACGAGCCGTTGACCAGCCCCAGCATGAGTTGCCCCATGAAGGCCACTGTCGGCACACCAAATATTTCAGTCATTGCAGTCCGGTGAAAAGGGGCGGGCCGTGAATCACGGCCCGCCCGGTCGGCTCAGTTCAACTCAGCGAAAGCTCACTTCTTCACGCCAGGGCACTGGCTCTGCGCCAGCGGCAGGAAGGCATCGTCACCCTTGATCGTGCCCTTGAGGTTGTAGTAATCCCACGCGCCCTTGGACTCCGACGGCTTCTTGACCTGGAACAGGTACATGTCGTGCACCATGCGGCCGTCTTCGCGGATCTTGCCGCCCTTGGCGAACATGTCGTTGATCGGCGTCTCGCGCATCTTGGCCATCACAGCCGCGGTGTCGTCGGTGCCGGCAGCCTTCACGGCGTTGAGGTAATGCATGGTCGAGGAGTAGACCGACGCGTGGTTGGAGTTGGGCTTGCGGCCGTTCATGACCTTGCTGTACTTGTCGGCCCAGGCGCGGGTCTCGGCGTTCAGATCCCAGTACCAACCTTCGGTGAGGTACAGGCCTTGGGCGGTCGGCAGGCCGATGGCGTGCACGTCGGTGATCAGCATCAGCAGTGCGGCCAGGCTTTGCTTGCGGGTCAGACCGAATTCAGCCGCGGCCTTGATGCTGCTGACTGTGTCGCCGCCGGCATTGGCCAGGCCGACCACTTTGGCGCCGGAGCTCTGGGCCTGCAGCAGGAAGGACGAGAAGTCACCGGTGGACAGCGGGTGGCGCACCGCGCCCATCACCTTGCCGCCAGAGGCTCGCACCACATCGCTGGTGTCTTTTTCCAGCGAATGACCGAAGGCGTAGTCGGCAGTCAGGAAGTACCAGCTGTCGCCACCGTCTTTCACGATGGCCTTGCCCACCACGTTGGACAGCGCGATCGTGTCCATCAGGTAATGAATGCCGGTGGCGGGTGCGCAGTCGGCGTTGGTCAGGCGGGCCGAGGCGGCGCCGGTGGTGATGGTGATCTTGTTCTTTTCCTTGCCCAGCGCCTGCACGGCCAGGGCCACGGCGGAGTTCAGGTTTTCCACCGAGATGTCCACGCCGTCGCGGTCGAACCAGCCCTGGGCCACGTTCTTGGCGATGTCGGGTTTGTTCTGGTGGTCGGCGCTGACCACCTCGATCGGCTTGCCGAACATGGTGCCGCCGAAGTCGGCCACAGCCATCTTGGCAGCGGCCACAGCGCCGGGGCCGCCGTAGTCCGCGTACAGACCCGACATGTCGGTGAGCACACCGATCTTCACGGCATCGCCGCTGAGTTTGCCCTGCTGGGCCATGGCGAGAGATGCACCACCGGCCAGCAAAGTGGCCATGGCGGTGGTGACTGCGGTCGAAATCAGTTTGCGTTTCATGGTGAAGTCTCCTCTTGGTGGAAGGGCGTCAGACGCCCAGATACTCATTGAGCATGTCGGATTTGCTCTCGAGCTCGTTCTTGTTGACCGTGGCCACGATCTGGCCATGTTCGATCACGTAGTGGCGGTCGGCCAGCGGAGCGGCAAACCGGAAGTTCTGTTCGACCATCACGATGGTCAGGCCCTTGGCCTTGAGTGCGCGGATCACACGGCCCAGCGTCTGCACGATCACGGGTGCGAGACCCTCGGTGATCTCGTCGAGCAGCAGGATGCGCGCGCCCGAGCGCAGGATGCGCGCCATCGCCAGCATCTGCTGCTCGCCACCCGAGAGGCGCGTGCCCTGGCTGTTGCGGCGCTCCTTGAGGTTGGGGAACATGTCGTAGATTTCTTCCACGCTCATGCCGCCCTCGCCCACCTTGGGCGGGAGCATCAGGTTTTCCTCGCAGCTCAGCGATGAAAAAATGCCGCGCTCTTCAGGGCAATAACCCAGGCCCAGACGCGCGATTTTGTTGGTCGGCATCTGGATGGTTTCCACGCCGTCGATCTGGATCGAACCGGTGCGCTTGCCCACCAGGCCGAGGATGGACTTGACGGTGGTGGTGCGGCCCGCGCCGTTGCGCCCCAGCAGCGTGACCAGTTCACCTTCGCGGATCTCGAAGTTGACGCCGTGCAGCACGTGCGATTCGCCGTACCAGGTGTTGAGGTCGGCGACCTTCAGGAGAACCTTGCTCATTCCATTTCCTCGACCGTGCCCACGTAGGCTTCGAGTACACGCGGGTCTTTGGACACCGTCTCGTAGGGCCCTTCGGCCAGCACCGATCCGCGCGCCAGCACCGTGATGGTGTCGGACAGGTTGGCGATCACATTCATGTTGTGCTCCACCATCAGCACGGTGCGGTTGGCCGCCACCTTGCGGATGAGCTCGACCACACGGCCCACGTCTTCGTGGCCCATGCCCTGCGTGGGCTCGTCCAGCAGCATCAGTTCGGGGTCCAACGCGAGCGTGGTGGCGATCTCCAGCGCGCGTTTGCGGCCGTAGGGGAGTTCCACCGTCTGCGTCTGCGCAAAACTGCCCAGGTCGACCTGCTCCAGCAGCGCCATGGCCTCGTCGTTGAGCGCGTACAGGCTGGACTCGGGCTTCCAGAAATGGAAACTGGTGCCCAGCTTGCGCTGCAGACCAATGCGAACGTTTTCCAGCACGGTGAGGTGGGGGAACACCGCCGAGATCTGGAACGAACGCACCATGCCGGTGCGAGCCACCTCGGCCGCCTTGTGGCTGGTGATGTCTTCGCCCTTGTAGAAGATCTGACCCGATGTGACGGGAAGGAACTTGGTCAACAGGTTGAACATCGTTGTCTTGCCCGCCCCGTTCGGGCCGATCAGCGCATGGATGGAGCCACGCTTGACCTTGAGGTTGACCTTGTCAACCGCGACGAAACCCTTGAACTCGCGGGTCAGATCCCGCGTTTCGAGAATGTATTCGGTGCTCATGAATGTCGATCGCCATCAAAAAACCCGCAGGCTGAGGGCCGGCGGGCCTGGTGGAAATGCGTGCTCCTGTCTATCGGTGTTGCCATCTCGCACGACCGGCCAAAGGTTGTATGCGTTGCTGCATTGTTAGCGAACTTACGGAGTTCTCAACCTAGGGAATTCACCCTGTTGCCCCGCCTTTACAAGCGAAGACCGGGCTTCAGTTGACCCGGCCGATCTGTTTCACCACCTTGAGCATGGTGATGGCGTCGTCTTTCACAAAACGGTCGAACTCGGGCGCGTCCTGGAACTGGAACGAAGTCCCGGCGGTGGTCATGACCTGGATGGTGCGTTCGTCCCGCGTGGCGGCGCGGGCGGCTTCGCGCAGACGGGCCACCACGTCGGGCGGCGTGCCAGCCGGCACGAAGATGCCCGACCATTGCGAATAAGTGATCGGAACGCCGAGTTCCTTGAAGCTCGGTACGTCGGGCAGAAGGGCCAGACGGCCTTCGCCCCAGTGCGCGAGTGCCCGCATCTTGCCGGCCTTGATCTGGCCCGCCACGCTGGCCGGACCACTGGCCACAGCGTCGATCTGACCGCTGAGCAGGCCCAACAAGGCCGGACCGGCTCCGGTGTAGGGCACGTGCAGCATGAAAGTGGACGTGGCCGACTTCAGCTGCTCCATCGGCACGTGCATGGTGCCGTAATTGCCCGACGAGCCGAAGGAGATACGGCTCGGGTTGGCCTTGGCGTGGGCAATGAAATCGGCATAGGTCTTCCATGGACTGTCGGCGCGCACCACCAGCACGGTCGGGTCGGCCGTGATGCGGGCGATCGGCAGCAGCTGGTTCAACTCGAACATGGGAGCGCGGTTGAGGATCTTGTCCGCCTCGGGCAGCACCACCACCGACGACAACGCCATCAGCAACGTGTAACCGTCGGGCGCGGCCTTGGCCACCTGCGCCATGCCGATGCCGCCACCGGCACCCCCGCGGTTCACCACCACCACCGTCTGGTTGAGGTGTTTGCCCATGGCCTCGGCCACCGGCCGGCCCACGGTGTCGGCCACGCCGCCTGGCGGGAACGGCACCACCATGGTGATCGGCTTGCTGGGGTAGGGATCTTGAGCCAGCGAGGCCACGGCGGCGGTGGCTGCCATGGCGGCAAGGCACAGGCTTCTGATGCGTCGGTTCATGTGTTGTGTCTCCAGTCGTTTTTGAGGATCAGACGAACGTGTTCTGCAGCGTGCCGATGCCGTCGATCTCGATACGCACCACATCGCCCGCGCGCAGGAACACCGGTGGCTTCAGGCCCAGGCCCACGCCGGCGGGCGTACCGGTGGCGATCACGTCGCCAGGGTAGAGCGTGATTCCGCGCGAGATGGTTTCGATCAGCGTGGGGATGTCGAAGATCAGGTCTTCGGTGCGGCCGTCCTGCCGCAGGCTGTCGTTGACCCAGCAGCGCACGCGCGTGTGCTGCCCGTCCAGTTCATCGGCGGTGACGATCCACGGGCCCATGGGGCAGAACGTATCGAAGCTTTTGCCCATGTCCCACTGCTGGTGGCGCATCTGCACATCGCGCGCGGTCACATCGTTGACGATGGTGTAGCCGTACACGTGTTTCATCGCCTGGCCGCGCGGGATGTTCTTGCCACCTGTGCCGATGATCACCGCCAGCTCGGCTTCGTAGTCGATCTGCTCCGACACCGCTGCACCCGGCAACACCACGTCGTCACCATCGGCAATCACGCACTCGGGCACCTTGGTGAACACGATCGGCCACGTGGCGGGGTTGGCGTTGTTGTCCTTGAACACGGAAGCCTGCAGTTCCCTGGCGTGCTCGTGGTAGTTGCGCCCCACGCACCACAGGTTGCGCCGGGGCAGCGGCAGCGGTGCTTCCAGACGCACGGCGCTCAGGGGAATGGCCTCACCGGCCAACGCCGGCAGTGAGGCGCCCTGGGCTGCGGCTTCGATCAAGGGCAAGGCGCCACGGACCGCAGCGCCGTTGAGGGCAAACACGGTCACGCTCTGGCCATCGGCCGACACCCGCCCCACCCGCCGCTGACCTTCATGAACAAACGTCGCAATGCGCACACAGACTCCTTCGATGGAACACCAAAAAATACCATTAAGTACCAAGCAGGCCCGATGTTAGACCAGCCCATCAGTTCCCTGAACCGGGTTTTTACCAATCACAAAGGTATCGAAGCTTGCTCCGGTAATTGGTCTGCTTTGGTATATTTGTGGCCACCATGAGCATCTCGACCTCACTGCGCGAAACCATCCTGACCCAGCTGCGGAACGGGCACTGGAAAGCCGGCGACCGCCTGCCCACAGAGCGCGAACTCGCTGAGGGCTACCGGGTGAGCCGCACCACTGTGCGGCGGGCGCTGGCCGACCTGAAGCAGCAAGGCCTGATCGAACAGACCGTGGGCAGCGGCACCTTCGTGGCGCAGCAGGCCACGCCCAGCCTGGATCGCCAGATCCAGCAAGACTCCGCGCAGCACACCAGCCCGGCCGAGCTGATGGAGGCGCGCCTGGCGCTGGAGCCGGCCATCATCGACCTGGTGGTGCGCAACGCCACCGCCGCCGACTTCGCGCGCATGCTGGCTTGCTGCACCAGCGCCGAACGCGCGGCCAGCCTCGAAGAATTCGAGCACTGGGACGGTGAACTGCACGAAGCCATTGCCGACGCCGCGCACAACAGCTTTGTCTCCAGCGTGTTCAAGCTCATGAAACAGGTGCGCGCTCAGGGCGACTGGGGTCAGCTGAAAAAGAAGAGCGTCACCCCTGAGCGGCGCCTCGCCTACCAGCGTGAACACCGCCAGCTGGTGGACGCCCTGCGTGACCGCGACGCCACCCGCGCCAAAGCCGGCACGCTCGACCATTTGCTGCACGTGCGGCACAACCTGCTGGGCCACTGAACGGTCAGGGCTGGCGCGGGTGTAACGTCGAACCATGCCCGCCAACTACGCCCGCTACCTCATCGGCACCCAGCGCACCACCGAATCCAACCGGGAATTGGGCTTTGTGCTGGCCTTTGTGGCCGGCGCCATCAACGCTGGTGGCTTTCTGGCGGTGAAGCAGTACACCTCGCACGTCACGGGCATGGTGTCTTCGCTGGCCGACAACCTGGCGCTCGGCCAGCTCGGCCTGGTGGTGGACGCGGGCGTGGGCGTGCTGTCCTTTTTGCTGGGGGCCATGTGCTGCGCGGTCATGGTGAACTTTGCGCGGCGCCGGCAGCTCTCGAGCGAATACGCCCTGCCCTTGCTGCTGGAGGCGGTGCTCATCCTGTGCTTCGGGCTGCTGGGGGCGCAGCTGTCCACGTTTGAAGGGCTGCTGGTTCCCTTCACCGTGGTGCTGTTGTGTTTCATCATGGGCCTGCAGAACGCCATTGCCACCAAGCTCTCCAGCGCGGTGATCCGCACCACCCACATGACAGGCATCGTGACCGACCTGGGCATCGAGCTGGGCAAGCTGATCTACTGGAACCGCAACCCCGAACACCCTCTGAAGGTGCGCGCCGACCGCCAGCGCATGGCGGTGCTGGGCGGGCTGCTGGCTGCCTTCACTGTCGGGGGTGTGGCCGGCGCGTACGGTTTCAAGCAGGTGGGCTACGGCTTCACCGTGCCGCTGGCGCTGCTGCTGGCCGTGCTGTCGCTGGTGCCCACGGTGGACGACCTGCTGCGCCACCGAAAAGCCGGGGGCTGACAAGGTTTTGCAAGTTGGGTCCAATCAGCTGCATGAAATACCTGCACACCATGGTCCGCGTGACCGATCTTGAAGCCTCCCTGAAGTTCTACCGCGACGCCCTTGGCCTGGAACTCGTGCGCATCCGCGAAGTACCGCAGGGCCGCTTCACGCTGGCCTTTCTCGCCGCGCCCGGCGACCACAGCGCGCAGATCGAACTCACCCACAACTGGGACCCGGAAACCTACACAGGCGGTCGCAATTTCGGCCACCTGGCCTATCTGGTGGACGACATCTACGCCACCTGCGAACGCCTGCAGGCGCACGGCGTGGCGATCCTGCGGCCCCCGCGCGACGGCTACATGGCCTTCGTTCGCTCACCCGACAACATCTCCATCGAGCTGCTGCAAAAAGGCGACGCCCTGCCCCCGAGCCAGCCCTGGGTGGACATGGCCAACAGCGGCAGCTGGTGATGGGCGCGCGGCTGTCGGCCGACACCATCACGTGGCCTGCGCTGCGGGTGGTGGCGCGCATGCACGGCTCGCTCCCCCTGGGCGGCGTTGTGCCGCACACGCCCATCCACGCTTTCGAGACCACGCCCGATGCGCTGACGCTCAACGACACACTGCCTGAGGCCACCCGCCACGACATCGAGCTCGGCGGCCTGCTGGCGTTTTCCATCAGCCACGTCGTCAGCGCCGATGAAGCCGACCGCATCACCGCCGCCACCGAGCGCATGGGGTATCGGGATGAGGCGCCCGGCATCGCCACGCCACCGGGCATGCGCATGAACAAGTCGGTGCACTGGGTGGCCGACGAAGCCTTGTTGGGCAAGGTCATGGCACGCATCGGCCACCTCTTGCCTCCCGGCATGCTCGGCGCGCCCCTGCATCCACGACTGAGCCACCGCCTCAACATGTACCGCTACGACGCGCAGGACGTCTTCAACCGCCACACCGACGGCGACTGGCCAGGCTACGGGCTGAGCGCCGACCGCAGCGAGATGCTGGAGTGGCCCGGCCTGCGCTCCGGCCTGACCATGCTGCTCTACCTCAACGGGCCCGAGGACGGCGTGGTGGGCGGCAACACCCGCCTGTACCGGCGCGACGGCAGCTGGGTGGACGTGGTGCCCAGAAAGGGTGATGC
Organism: Burkholderiales bacterium; assembly: GCA_038213545.1. GTDB lineage: Bacteria > Pseudomonadota > Gammaproteobacteria > Burkholderiales > Burkholderiaceae_C > Hydrogenophaga. Next base: position 12,725 of record JBBQSX010000026.1, on the reverse strand, counting down.
CCTGTTCTTTCGCCACGGCTTCGGCCCCAGCTCGGTGGTGCACGAAGGGCGCCGCGTGGACGGCGACGTGCCGAAGTACGTGGCACGCATCAACGTGATGTTTGAACAGGCACCGGGTCAACCCCTTTGACCCGCGCGCAAGGCCAACCCATACTGCGCTCGTTCGGTCGTCGAACCCAAGGAGTTGCCATGACATCTGTATTCAGCCTCAAGACTTTGCTCACCATCACCGCTGCCGCCGCGCTCACCACGCTGGCGGGCTGCGCCACCGTCGACAAGATGACGGGCTCCGTGACCAGCGCCGTGCGCGGTGACGAAAAGCTCAGCGGTGCCCAGGAAGTACCGCCCGTGACCACCAGCGCTGCCGGCACTGCCAACATCAAGGTGACCGCCGACGGCTCCGTGAGCGGCACGGTCACCACGTCAGGCCTGGTGAGCACCATGGCCCACATCCACATGGCACCCGCTGGCCAGAATGGGCCGGTGATCGTTCCGCTCACCAAAACCGGCGACAACACCTACGTGGTGCCGGCCGGTGCCAAGCTCACGCCTGCGCAGCTCGCGGCCTACAACATGGGCTCGCTGTATGTGAACGTGCACTCGAACGCCAACAAGGGCGGCGAAATCCGCGCGCAGCTCAAGCCCTGAATCCACGCTGGGCGCTCAGCCAAGCGTACGCCGCTGCCAGCAGAACTGCGGCAGCCCGATGCGGGACTCCACCGAACCGTTCCAGGGCGTTTCCAGCCCTTCGTGGCGCAGGGCTTCGCAGACCTTGTGGCCCACGGCAACCGCGTCTTCTTCTTCGTCGCTGTCAATGGGGCCGAACGCCAGATACAGGCCGTCTCCTTCGAGCGCATGGTCGATGTCCTGGCTGTGAAAAAAGCAGAAGCCGGTGTATTGCCCATCGGCCACGCTCTCGTGGGCCAGCTGGTCGTTCACCCACTGCATGCCGTCGTCCAGGGTGTTGCCGGCGCATTGCAGGGTGAGGATGCCCTGCTCGTGCAGGCGGTCAAAAGCGCGGTCGAGCCGGTCGCAGTCGGTGGTCTCTGGCCAGCCTGCTTCGGCGCGGCGCTTTTTGGCCAGTGTTTCAGCGGCGATGGCCTTGACCGTCGGAACGTCGAACCCGTCGCCGTCCTCGGCCGCCCGGTCAATCATGGCGTCGATCTCCGCGGGTGAATCGAAGCCGTACCAGATGGCCTCGGTCACATCGGCGAGCATGTCTTCGGTGGCGTCGTCCATGTCTTGCGCGTCGTCCCCACCAGCGTCCGCTCCGTCCGGCAGGCAGGGATCGGGCGCCGGGTCCCGGGTGCCCGGAATGCGGCGCAGTCCGATCACCCCGGTCTTGCAGTCGAAGCACAGAAAGTGAGATCGGCCGTAGACGTTCAGCGTCCGACTGGCGTTCGGGTCGGTTGAAGCACCGGGGAGAAACTCCGCATCGGCAAAGATGTCGAAGCGCGCGTCGTGAGCCGCCGCCAGTGCCGTGCATTCGCGCAGCACGCGGTCGATCTCCACGTTGGCGGGCCGTCTTCCAACAAAGGTGACATGGAGCCCGTACAGGCTCTGGTGGGGGCTGTGGTAAAGCCGGGTCTGCGCTCCCATGCGCTCGGCCGGCGGGAAAGTGAGATCGATGTGTTTGAGAAACGAGGGGGCTGGGGTGTTGGCCATGCTGCAGCGGTGTCAAGGGTGGAGGGGCAGTCCTTGACGGTGGCGCGGCGCGGCCTCGGCGTTCAGGGACAGCGGCCGATGCTAGTCACGGCCATCCCTTCGCACCAGCAGCCGTTGCCCCTGGCCAACGGCTAATGCGTATGCGGTATTGAATCTGGCGCGGCGCAGTCCCTTGCGCAAGACCTGACTTTGCGCAGAACGCCCAAGACATTGGCCGCCTCAGATCTTTGCCTTGATGGTGAGCTCGTCGTGAATGGTGTGCGCACCCTTCGCCGCCCTCGCCAGAGCCACCGCAGCGTCCTTTTGCGCCTGGGTATCGACCACCCCGATGAGACGGACGTCGCCTTTGAGGGTGATGGCTTCAATGTTGAAGGGCGACAAGGAAGCGTCCTGCTGCAGGGCCACCAGCACATTCATCGTGACATCCGCGTCCGCCACGTTGTCGCCTGGCGCCACGGCCACAGGTGGTGTCACGACAGGTTCTGGCAGTGGCGACTTGCCGCATCCGGCCAAAAGCACGGACAAGGCTGCTGCTGCAGCAAGGGAGGAAAAAGCGGAGGCGAGTTTCATGGTGATCCTGTCAAAAAGCAGTTGGGATGGTTGGGAACTGAAACGCCCGGCGCATTGCGAGGGCGATAGAAACTGGTCAGTCGCGCTTGCGTTGGTCTCCTCGCCGTTCGGGTTCGCCATCAGCACTGCGGTGGCATTCCACACAGTTGTTGAGGTCGCGAATACCCTCCTCCCGATGTTCCTCAAGGATGTTGGCCTTGGTGTGTTCGTGACAGCCGTAGCAGGTGTACTGGCTGCGGTCGCTGGTGGTGTGGCACGTGCTGCACGAAGCGTTGTGGTCGGTATCCAGAACGAAAAACTTGCTGTGCTCGAAGGTGGCGGGTGTCCACGCCTTCGTTTCGTGGCAGCTTGCACACGCGGTGGCGTTGTCCCGGTGCATGCTGTCCTTGGGTGCGCTGTGGCAGCTCTCACACCGCTGCAGCGTGGTGGGACGCAGCAGCGCATGGGAGAACTGCTTCATGTCGCGATGGGTGAAGCGGGGATCGGCATGCTCGCTGTGGCAAGCCATGCAGTTCTGCTCACTGAGTTCCTGGTGGAACGACGCTTTCACAGTGGCTTTGGCGATGGGCACGCCGCGCGTGGTGCGCAGGCCGATGTCTGGCACGGCGTGGCAAGCGACACATTTTTCGCTGGTCGTGCCGCGCAGAGGCGCATGGCAAGCAAAACAATCGGTCTCCAGCTCAGCGTGCACCTTGGCCAGCGGCCCAGGAGCCACCATGAACTGCGGATAAATGAATGCCAGCGCGAGCAGAGCCACGAGGTTGGCGCCGACGACGATCCAGATCCAACGGCGCCTCACCTCCAGCCCCAGAACAAAAAGATGGCCACGATGTGCGCCACGGCCAGCACGCCGAAAGCGAGCGTGATGGGGAAATGCACCTTGCGCCAGTTCTTCACAGCATCGAAGGTGAGACTGTCCCAATAGAGCGTGTCTTCCTGCTGCGACGCCTTCACGCCGGTGGCCTGCATCCGCTGGCGTGCCTCTTCCAGGCGCCGTCTTGACCTCTGCAACAAGAACTTGCCGGTGAGCCCGCTGGCCACGTTGATCAGCATGGCCCAGACGGCCAGCCAGCCAAGAATCGCGTTGAAATGAACGCCGGCGTGCACCAGCACCAGCAGCGATCCGAGCCACGCCATGCGCTCGTGCCACTTCAGCAAAGCAGCCGTGTCACCCCCCTGGATCAACTTGCGCTTTCGAAGTGAGTAACCGAAAGACCCGCAGATCAACAGCGTGCCCACGATGCCGAGATAACGCCCGATCCAGACCAGATCGAGAACATGCAGCAGCGCATCACAAACCAGCGCAGTCAGGGCAAGCGCCACCAGCGACATGAAAAAGGGCACAACCTCGCGGCTGAGCAACTGGGCGCGAAGCGTGCTCACAGCTCCAGCTCCAGCGCAGATTGCGGTACAGCCACGCACATCAGGCAATGGCCTGGCGCAATATCCGCATCGGGTTGATGGCGGTACGTCACAACCCCTGACACCACCCTGGTCTCGCAGCTGCCACAGCTGCCCGATCGGCAACCAGATTCAACCGCCACGCTGTGGCGCTCTGCGAAATCGAGCAGATTGGCGTCCTGGCCAGTCCACTGCAGCGTGCGCCCGCTGCGACCCAGGCGGATGACGAAGGTGGTCGCTGATGGAGCAGACACACCCATGGCCTGGCTGCTGCCCTGGGGCGTCAAAGCAGGCGGCACCGACGCTGGTCCGAATGCCTCGAAGTGAATGTCCTGCGCAAGCACACCCCACAGTCCGAGCGCTGGAACCAGGCTGGACATCATGGCGGGAGGCCCGCAAACGAAGAAGCGGTGCCGTCCATGCGGCAAGGTGGCGCGCAGAAGCTCCACATCAACCCGACCGGTGTGGTGCATGTTCATGTCTCGGACATCGTCCGGCTGCGGATCGCTGAACACCTCATGCAAATGGAACCTGTCGTTTTGCTGCGCCAGGGTTTCCAGTGCTTCCCTGAAGGCCAGCTCGCCGCCGTGTCGCACACCATAGAAGAGGTGCAACATGCGCTGCGGTTGTTCCTGTATGCACCAGCGCAACATACTCACCATGGGCGTGATACCGATGCCGCCTGCCACGAACACCGCCGGCACATCCACTTCCGCATCGATGAAAAACTGCCCCGCAGGTGCCTTCACTTTCAACACATCACCTTCATGCACAAGGTCATGGAGGTATCCAGATGCCAGGCCCGCAGGCCACTCGGGGTGATGGGCGGGCGCCAAGGCCCGCTTCACGGTGATGCGAAAGGTCGAGGGCTCGGGCGCATCGGAGATCGAATAGCAGCGGACCAGGGCGATCGGGCGTTCTGCGGCCTTCACCGCCAAGGCATTCTGCGCAGCCGGCGCCAGGGAGAAGGTCAGGAACTGTCCTGGCTTGAACGGGGCAAGCGGCAGGCCGTCCACCGGCCCCAGATACAACGAGCACTGTGAGCGCATGCGGTCCTCGAACACCTTGCGAACCACGCGAAAGTCGCGCCACCCGATCCAGGCGCCCGCCGGTATTGCAGCCGCTTGCTCGGCCTGTCGCTCGACCGGAGCCTCAGAGCGCCCACTGCGCTGGCCGCGCTTGCGCACGAGAACGACACCCGTTCCTGCTGCCACCTGCAGCAGCAAAGCTGCAGCGATGTAAGCCAACAGTGTCAGAGCGGTCATGGTTTGTCCGAGTCGGGAAAGGGCGCACAGGTGACTTCCGCCGCTTGGGCGGACGCGCTCCTGCTGTCGCATCCTTCACTGTGACAGCCAAAGTCCAGCTCGACGTGACGCAGATCAAAGGAAGTTCAATCGCCGCCTTTCTGGTCTTGTCCACGCCGGCCTTCCTTCAAACAAAAAAGCCAGCCTGCATGACTGCGGCTGGCTCTGGGGGCAGACTGAGTTGCCTGTTCGTGGGTCTGCTCAGTGCTCGCGCAGCTTGGACCGCAGCCGCGCAATCGACTGGCTGTGCAACTGGCAGATGCGCGATTCGGTCACGCCGAGCACCGCCGCGATTTCCTTCAGGTTCATGTCGTGCTCGTAGTACATGCTCATGATCTGCTGCTCGCGCTCGGGCAGCACGTTGATGGCGGCCACCAGTGCGGTGCGCATGCGGTGGTCCTGGAGCTTGGCCGAGGGGTCGGCTTCGCTGTCGCCCATGTGGCGGTCCAGAAAACCGTCTTCATCGTCGCCGCTGCCGCTGATGTCTTCCAGGTACACCAGCTGGGTGCCGCGCACCTTGGCCAGCAGGTGCTGGTAGTCGGCGAGTTCCATGCCCAGCTCGGCGGCGATCTCGGATTCCTTGGGCACGCGCTGCAGTTTTTGCTGCAGGCGGCTCACAGCCTGTTCAATGTCTTTCTGGCTCTTGCGCGAACCGCGCGACATCCAGTCGCCTTCGCGCAGCTCATCAATCATGGCGCCGCGGATGCGCTGGCTGGCGAAGGTTTCGAACTGCACGCCCTGCGTGGGCTCGAAGCGCGCGATGGCTTCGGTCAGGCAGATCATGCCGACCTGGATCAGGTCGTCCAGCTCCACGCTGGGTGGCAGCTTGGCGATCATGTGGTGGGCCAGCCGGCGCACCAGCGGGCTGTATTTGCGCAGCTGGTCGTCGCGGTTGAGCGTGCCTTTGGCGGTGTACATCTTCAGCTCCAGAGGGTTTTCATCGGGGCAACACGGGCCAGGCCTTGGTATGCGTGCAGGCCGGTGTCGGCCATTGAGGTGATGGCGCTCGCCTGGGCGCGGTGGCCCCATGTGTGGGCAGGCCAGCTCTCCAGCTTCAGGCCCAGGTGCTTGGCCGCGCAGTCGGTGACCGAGGTCACCAGCGGCTGCAGCGCTTGTGCACCGCCCGAGGCCAGCGGCGCCAACACAGGCGAGAGGCCCGCGCTGTGCAGCAGCTTGACGGCACCGTAAGCATCGATGCTGGCTTGCGGCTGGTCGATCACCGGCACCATGGCGCGTGCGTTCAAACCGGGGAGCAGGCTGGCCAGCCCGAAGGCGGGTGCAAACAGCAACACGATGACGCCCGGGGCGAACGGTGCCAGCAAGCGCGAGAGCGCCACCGGTGCGCCCGCGGCCTGCGCGGTTTCCTGCAAGGCCTGCAGGCCACGCGCACCAGGCATCACCAGCCAGTCGGCGAGGTCATTGGAGTGTTCGAGATGACCAATGGAGGGGTCTTGCAGCGCACGCAGCAAACCGGGATGGCTGCCGGCCTCGCGCTGACGGCTGGTGGTCTCAACGGCCGTGCCGTCCACGATGACGACCGAGCGCCCCTGGTTGGCGAGGCAGCCGGCCAGCATGTAGAGCCACTCGTGGCCTCGCGCGGGCTGCGCAGGGCTGGCCACGGGCAGCAGGGCGGGGCCACCGCTGCGGCTCTCGCCGCGCAGGCCTGCGGCCTGGTCGAAGCCGTGTTCAAACATGCGAAGCCCCCAGGTTGACGCCGCGTGCGTTGGTGGGTGCGAAGTAGAAGCCCATGTCGGTGGCCACCGGGTCGTAGGCCGACTTGCCGGTCGTGCCCATGGACATGCGCACCAGGGTCGAGGCATCGGGGTTCTGCCAGTCTTCGGGCACGCGCTGCCCGTTGGCCACGCCGCGCAGCGTCACCTGGTGGCGGATCAGTGCGTCCAGCGCGGGACCGAGCTTCACGGCTTCGTCGACCTTGGAGAGCACCACACCGTGCAGCGAGCTGGCCTTGAACGAGGTCAGGGTCTCGTCAAGTGTGTCGCCGTGTGAGCCGGCGTTGAGCACCAGGGTCTTCTTCACCTTGGGCATGTCCAGCACGTCGAGCATGTCCTGGATGCGCTGGTCGCGCTGACCCAGACCCGCGGTGTCGATGATCACCAGGCGCTTGCCCGAGAGCAGGTTGAGCAGGTCTTTGAGCGCGGCGCGGTCGTGGGCCAGGTGGGCCACCACACCGAGCATGCGGCCATAGGTGCGCAGCTGCTCGTAGCCAGACACGCGGTAGGTGTCGAGCGTGATCATGCCCACGCTGGCAGCGCCGTATTGTTTGACGCACTGGGCGGCCAGCTTGGCGGCGGTGGTGGTCTTGCCCACACCGGTGGCGCCAATCAGCGAGACCACGCCCCCTTCGTCGCACAGGCCGGCGGTGGGTGCGCTCACCTTGAGGTTGCGGGTGATCACGTCCATGAGCCAGCGGAAGGCTTCGGGTGCACCAGCGTCCACGGGCACCCGGTCCAGCACGGCACGGGCCATGGCGGGCGAGTAGCCGGAACGGATCATCTTGAGCATCAGGTTGGACTGGATGGGGTTCTGCTTGGACGAACCCAGCCAGGCCAGCGTGTTGAAGCGCTCTTCGATCATCTCCTTGAGCGCGGAGAGTTCCACCGCCATGCGGGTGTCTTCGTTGCTCGAAAAACGCACCGAGGGCTGCGAGTCTTCCCAGCTGGGCTCTTCTTCGCGGGTGCGAATGGCTGGCTGGCCCAGGCGGCTGCCAAAGGTGGCTTGCACGGGCTGGTTGAAACGTTGAACCGGCACCACGATCGGCTCGGCGGCGGGCATCGGGGTGGGCGCAGCCTGGACTTGCGCTACCGGCGCGGCGCGGCGCTGAGGCGGCGACACGGCTTCTTCAGGTGCGGTGTCCTGCATCGATTCGCGACGCTTGCGCAGCATGCGTTCACGCACGTATTCCTGAAACGACAGCGTGCTCATGGCCAGGGCTTCGGTGTCGCCTTCCACCGACTCGGGCGGGGCCTGCGTGGCTGTGGCGGTGGCCTTGGCACGGGCGGCAAACGCGGTGGGCGTGGCGGTGGGCCGGGCAGCTGTGGGAGCGGCGTTGTTGCCGTCGGACAACGAAGCCAGGCTCTCCTCGGCCGCGGCCATCACCTCGAAACCCTCGCTGGTGGAGCGGGTCGAGAGAATGACGGCGCTGTCACCAAAGGCCATGCGGGCCTTGGCCATGGCTTCGCGGGAGGTGGGGGCGGTAAAGCGCTGAATGTTCATGCGAGTTCTCCAAGAATCGGGCCGATGCGGATCAGGTGGGTTTCAGGAATTTCGCTGTGCGCCAGCACTTGCAGGCGGGGAGCCGCACGGCGCAACAGGCGGGCCATGGCGTTGCGGATGGCGTCGGGCACCAGCAGGCAGGCGGGCACACCCTTCTCTTCCTGCTTGTTGGCGATGTCGGTGGCCGATTTGCTCAGCATGTCGGCCACGCCGGGATCGAGTGCACCGTTGGCCGCGCCGCTGAGGGCTTGCATCAGCAGGCGCTCGAGACCTGGCTCGATGGCGATCACTTCCAGCTCTTTCACCGGACCGTAGATCTGCTGCACGATGGCTGGGGCGAGTGCCATGCGCACGCGGCGGGCCAGCTCCTGGGGGTCGGTGGTGGCGGTGGCGTGTTCGGCGATCGCTTCGATGATGGTGCGGATGTCGCGCACATGCACAGACTCTTCCAGCAGCAGCTGCAGCACTTTCTGGAAGGTGGCGACAGAGATCATCTTGGGCACGACTTCTTCGATCAATTTGGGGGCCAGTCGGGTGACGTGTTCAACCAGGTCCTGGGTCTCCGTCCGGCTCAACAACTTGGCTGCCTGGACTTGCATCAAGTGTGAAAGATGCGTGGCCAGCACAGTCTCGGAATCAACCACGGTAAAACCAGCCATCTGCGCGTTTTCACGTTGCTTGTCTTCGATCCAGTGCGCAGGCAGGCCAAACGCCGGGTCGGTGGTCGGGGTGCCGATCAGCGGGGTGCCCAGGCCCCCCGGGTCGATGGCTAGGAACATGCCGGGGAACACCTCGCCCTCGCCCACCACCACGCCACGCAGCGTGATGCGGTAGGCGCTGGGGCGCAGCTCCAGGTTGTCGCGCACATGCACCGCCGGCGGCAGGAAACCCACCTCCTGCGCAAACTTCTTGCGCACACCCTTGATGCGGGTCAGCAGGTCGCCCTGGCGTGTCTTGTCCACCATGGCAATGAGGCGGTAGCCCAGCTCCAGCCCGAGCAGGTCGACCGGCTGCAGGTCGTCCCAGGTGGCTTCGCCGTCGCTCGGTGCGGCCGGTGCCTCGGGTTCGGCCACCGGGCGGGCGTCCACCCGGATGCGCCACCAGGCCAGCCCACCAAAGATCACGGCGAAGGTGAGGAAAACCATGTGCGGCATGCCGGGAATCACACCCAGCAGGAACATCACGGCAGCCACGATGCCCATGACCTTGGCAGAGATGAACATCTGCTGCATCACCTGCGCGCCCAGGTCTTCGTCCTTGCCCACACGCGAAACCACCATGGCCGCGGCCACCGAGATCAGCAGCGAGGGAATCTGCGCCACCAGCGCGTTGCCCACCGCCAGCAGGATGTAGGTGCTGGCCGCTTCACTGGCTGACAGGCCGTGCTGCAACAAACCCACCGCGAAGCCGCCAACGATGTTGATGATCAGGATCAGGATGCCGGCGATGGCGTCACCCCGCACGAACTTGGAGGCACCGTCCATGGAGCCGAAGAACTCGGCCTCGTCGCCCACTTCCTGGCGCCGCTTCTTGGCCTGCTTCTCGTCGATGAGGCCGGCGTTCAGGTCGGCGTCGATCGCCATTTGTTTGCCGGGCATGGCGTCCAGCGTGAAGCGGGCCGAGACTTCTGCGATGCGCTCCGAGCCCTTGGTGATCACGATGAAGTTGATCACGACCAGGATCACGAACACGACAAAACCAACCGCGAAGTTGCCACCGATCAGGAAATGGCCGAAGGCCTCGATCACCGCGCCGGCCGCGCCCGGGCCAGTGTGTCCCTCGAGCAGCACCACGCGGGTGGAGGCGACGTTGAGCGAGAGGCGCAGCAGCGTGGTGAGCAACAGCACGGTGGGGAACACCGAAAAATCGAGCGGGCGGCGCATGTAGGCCGCCACCATCATCACCACCAGGGCGAGTGCGATGTTGAGGGTGAAAAAGGTGTCGAGCAACCAGGGCGGCAGCGGCAGAACCATCATCGAGAGGACGGTGATCACCAGCATGGGTGCGGCCAGGCCACCGGCCCAGGCCGCGTTGCGGTTCATCCATTGCTGCAAGGGCGCGAGGGCGTTCATTCAGAGTCCTTGGTGGCGGATTTCTTGAAATGCGGATCGAGCTCGGGTGGTACCACCGGGGTGGGCATCTCGCCGGGCATGACGCCCTGGCCTTTGAGCGCGGCCTTGAGCTGGTAAACGTAAGCGAGCACCTGGGCCACGGCGGTGTAGAGGGCCGAGGGCACCTCACCGTCGAGCTCGGCGTGCGCGTAGAGCGCACGCGCCAACATGGGCGACTGCAGCACCGGCACCTTGTGCGCCTTGGCCACGTCGCGAATCTTCATGGCGATGAGGTCGGCGCCCTTGGCCACCACGCGCGGTGCGTTCATGGAGGTTTCGTCGTAGCGGATCGCCACCGCGTAGTGGGTGGGGTTCATGACCACCAGGTCGGCCTTGGGCACGGCGCCCACGCTGTTGCGCTGGGCCAGCTCGCGCTGACGGGCACGGCGCTGCGCCTTCATCTGCGGGTCGCCTTCGGCTTCCTTGTGCTCCTGCTTCACTTCCTGGAAAGACATCTTGAGCTGCTCGCCGTGCAGAAACTTCTGCATCGGCACGTCGATGAGGGCGAAGAAGCCCACCACCAGCAGCAGCAGGCTCACGCCCGACACCATCCAGCTGCCGAGTTGTCCGATGCCGGATTCGAGCGGCTGAAGGACGAGCGTGGCGAACTGTTCGGCGTGCGCGCCGATGAATTGCCAGGCCACGACGAACACCACGACCGTGATGAAGAAGAGCTTGGCGGTATCGACCAGCTGCCGTTTGGAGAACAAACGGCCAATGCCTTTGAGCGGATTGAGGCGGCCGAGGTCGGGTACGAGGGGTTTGGTGCTGAGCGCGTAGCCGCCGGCTGCCACGGTGGCGGCGATGGCCGCTGCGAGCACCAGCACGCCCAGGGGCAGGTACAGCATGAGGCCTTGCGAAAAGCCGTCGACCAGGCGCTGCAGCATCTGGCCGGGCTGTTGCAGCGACGCGTTGTCAAAGCGCAGCTGGTTCTGCAGCGTGGTGCGCAGCTTCTCGAAACCGGTGGGTGCCAGCGCCAGCAAAATCAACGAACCGCCGCCCAGCACCATGACGTTGGACAGGTCCTTGGAGTGCGGCACCTGGCCGTCTTCGCGCGCCTTTTTCAGGCGTTGCGCGGTGGCGGGCAGGGTCTTGTCTTGGCTGGAGGAATCCATCGCAATGAGCTCATCGAAGTGATGAACCCATTCTGCGAGGCGGCCCGCAAAACTAAAGGCCAATAAAGCGGGGAGGAACCCCGCTTATCCAAACACATTCATGCGTTTGCCAACCCTTCGACAGGCTCAGGGCGAACGGAGGTGGTGCTCAGAACCCGAGCGAAGCCAACAGATCGTCTACCTGTTTCTGATCGTTGACCACATCGGTGCGGCCTTCGCCGTCCACCACCGGCCCGGCCAGTTCGTAGGCGTGGTCCTGGCCAGGTTGGCCAGAGGGGGCCGACTGCAGCAACAGGCCGAGCAGCTGCTCTTCTATCGTGCCGGCGAGCTGCACCACGCGGGCGATCACCTGACCCGTGAGGTCGTGGAAATCCTGCGCCATCATGATGTCGGTGAAGCGCGCGTCGGTCTGTTCGCTGGTGGTGATGATGTCGTTCGTCCACTCCATCAGCTCGGGCATGGCCTTGGCCAGCGCGGGCACGCGCGAGATGGTGTCGGCCAGCTGGCGACCACGCTCGGCGATCAGGCTTTGCTCGGTCTTGCCGAGTTCAACGTGGTTGAGCACCTTGTCGGCCGCTTCCCCCGTGAGGCGGGCGATGTAGGACAGGCGGCTTTGTGCATCGGGCAACTGGTCAACCGTGCCTTTGAGTTTGTCGGTGTAGCCCAGCTCTTTCAAGGCGTCGTGCAACTGCCGCGTGATCGAGCCGAGTTTCTGGAACATCTGCGGAGCGCCTGGATTCGCTGCTTCATCGTGGTTCATGGCATCGATCCTTTAAATGCCGAGCTTTTTGAAGATGTTGGCCAGCTTGTCTTCCAGCGTCGCCTTCGTGAAAGGCTTGACGATGTAGCCGGCCGCGCCGCTCTGGGCGGCCAGCACGATGTCTTCCTTGCGGGCTTCAGCGGTGACCATCAGCACCGGCAAGTGCTTTAGCTTCTCGTCCTTCTTGATCTCGGCGAGCAGCTCGAAGCCGTTCATGTTGGGCATGTTGATGTCGGACACCACGAAGTTGAACGCGCCGTTGCGCAGCTTGGCCAGCGCAATGGCACCGTCTTCGGCCTCGTCCGCATCGGTGTGCCCAATTTCCTTGAGCAGGTTGCGCACGATGCGGCGCATGGTGGAGAAGTCGTCAACGATCAGGAATTTCATCGGGGTGGACATGCGAGCCTCCGAGGGCAGGTGGGAATTCGGGCTGGAGACGGCGGCTTGTCAGCCACCGCTCCCTGAGGTTGTTTTCGTCACTTCGGCGGTAATCTGAAGCGCGGGTGCACTGGATGTTTCAACGGCCGGTGGAGCGACGACCGGCGTGACCACAGGCAACGAGGTG
>JBBQSX010000025.1:0-27764 GCA_038213545.1 Burkholderiales bacterium | reverse complement strand
AGCACCACGGAAAAGTCCGAAAACAGCAGCCACTCGACCGGCTGGTTGACCACGCCCAGCCCCAGCAGGCTCTGGTTGACCAGGCCGTTGCGCCCCAGCAGGGGCACCCACGAGATCATGCGGATCACGTTGGAGGTCCAGAACGGAATGGTGCAGAGCACGAAGAGCAGCGTCTGCACGGTGCTGGAACGCACGTGGAATGCCAGGAAATAAGAGACAGTGAAACCCACCACCAGCGTGATCAGCCAGACCAGCAGGCTGAACTTGAAGGTGGAGAGGTAGGTCTTGAAGGTGGTGCACATCTCCGCCGTGTTGCCACAGCCTTCAAAGATCGAGATGTAGTTCTTGACCGTGAAGGCGGGCAGTAACTCGTACTCGTTGAAATCCCAGAAGCTCACCATGCCGATTAGAGCGAGCGGCACCAGGAAAAACAGCACGAACACCGCCGTCAAGGGCAGCGCCTGCCACCAGGCGGCCAGGGTCTGGCCCGGGCTGCCGGTGGTGGCTGCGTGCTCGGAGACGGCGGGTGAACTCATGCGGGTGTCAACTCAGGTTCAAGCCGCCACGAACTCATTCCATTTCTGGACCATGTAGGTGTTCTCGTCCATGAGCGCGTTCCAGCAGGCGATGCCGCCCATGCGCTGCTCGTAAGAGCCACCGTCGCGGATGCCGCCAGCCTTGTGCAGCAGGTCGCCGTTGGGGCTCTTGATGTCCTTCTCGGCGGGCTTGCCTTCCATCCAGTAGGCCCACTCGTAGGGCTCCATCTTGGCCTTGGCGGTTTCCAGCACGGCGCTGTAGTAGCCCTGGCGGTTGAGGTAGGCGCCAGCCCAGCCGTCGAGGAACCAGTTGATGAACTCGTAGGCGCCGTCGAGCTTGCGGCCCGAGAGCGTGGCGGGCAGGCCAAAGCCGGCGGCCCAGGCGCGGTATCCCTCTTTCAGCGGCTGGAAGGTGCAGGCAATGCCCTTGGAGCGCACGGCGGTGACGGCGGGCGACCACATCGACTGGATCACCACCTCGCCCGAGGCCATCAGGTTGACCGACTCGTTGAAGTCTTTCCACAGGCTGCGGAACTGTCCGGCCTTCTTGGCTTCGATCAAGGTCTTGATCGTGAGGTCGATCTCCTTCTTGGTCATGTTGCCCTTGTCGGGGTACTTGTAGATGCCCATGGCCTCGACCACCATGGCGGCGTCCATGATGCCGATGGACGGGATGTTGAGGATGGACGCCTTGCCCTTGAACTCCGGGTTGAGCAGCTCGGCCCAGCTGGAGATCGGGCGCTTGATCAGGTCGGGTCGGATGCCCAGCGTGTCGGCGTTGTAGACCGTGGGAATCAGGCTCATGTACTGCGTGGGCGAGGTGGCGAACTTCTTCGACTTCTCGCCCTCGAGGTACATCACCTTCTTGGGCGCGGTGCCCTGGTCGCCCACTTTCTTGCCGCCGATTTCACCTTTGGTGAACAGCGTGGTGATCTTGTCGGCGTTCTTGATCTTTTTGGTGTCGATGCCCTTGAGGTTGCCGGTGGGCACGATCTTCTTGAGCGAGAAGTACTCGGAGTCCAGCAAGTCAAAGCTGTTGGGTGCGGTCACGGCGCGTTTGGTCACGTCGTCGGTCGTCACGGCAACGTACTGGATCTCGATGCCGGTGTCGGCCTTGAACTTTTCGGCAATCGCCTTGTCCTGGTTCACCGCGGTGCCCAGGTAACGCAACACGATCTTCTCTTGCGAGTGCACCGCCGGGAACATGCCCGCGGCCAGGATGCCGGCCGTGCCCTTGAGGAGCGAGCGGCGCTGTACGTGACCAGTGGATGCGTCTGCGTCGTTGTGAGATGGATCTGACATGGTGAGCTCCTTGAGCAGGGGTGGGTGGAAAAGCGGAGGGAAATTCAAGCGGTCAACGCGTGCGCAGCGTCCGCCGCCCAGGCCAGCTGCACCTCTTCACCGAGCGCAAACGGCTGGGCGGCAAAGGCCGCTTCGGACACCATCACCGAGATCTCGGCGGTGGTGCTGGCGGAGATGGCGGCACCGGCGTTCTGCAGGCCCAGCAGCACGTAGGTGCCCTGGTACTCCACGTCGGTGATCACGGCGCGGCGGTTGGTGGCGCTCTCGGCGCCGGCCTGTGCCAGAGGCAACACGGTGATCTGGTCGGTGCGCACGCCGACCTTGCCGGCGGTTGTATCGAGCACGTTGTGTCCGCCCATGAAGCGTGCGACGAACTCGCTCAGCGGGCGGTTGTAGACGGTGTGGGGTGAACCCACCTGTTCGATCAGGCCGTGGTTCATGACCACCATGGTGTCGGCCAGCGCCATCGCTTCTTCTTGTGAGTGGGTCACGTGGATGAAGGTCAGGCCCAGCTCTTTCTGCCAGCGGCGCAGCTCGGCGCGCATCTGGATGCGCAGGAACGGGTCCAGGGCGGACAGTGGTTCGTCCAGCAACAACACGCGCGGCTGGGTGATGAGGGCACGCGCCAGCGCCACGCGCTGCTGCTGGCCGCCCGAGAGTTCGGACGGTTTGCGCTGCGCCAGGTGACCCATGGCCACACGCTCCAGCAGCTCGCCCGCGCGGGCATGGCGCTGCGCCTTGTCCACGCCCTTCATCTTCAGGCTGAAGGCCACGTTGTCCAGGGCACTGAGGTGGGGAAACAGCGCGAAGCTCTGGAACATCATGGCCGTGCCGCGGCTGGCGGCCGGCAGGTCGGTGATGTTGCGGTTCTCCAGCAGGATGTCGCCGCTGGTGGCGGATTCGTGGCCCGCGATCATGCGCAGCGTGGTGCTTTTCCCGCAGCCCGAGGGCCCCAGCAAGCAGCAGTAGCTGCCGCGCTCGATGCGCAGGTTGATGCTGTCCACGGCTGCCGGGCCGGGGCCGTAGCGCTTGGTCAACGCAACCAGCTCGATGGCCGGGCTGGTAAGGGTCTCTGGAGCCGTCATGTGACATACGTCGCAAACTCCATGCCACACACCGGCCGGTTCCGGCGTGCCGGGTCTGGTGCAGACGGCGCAGCAAACTCCCCAAAGGGGTGCGGCTGCGGCCAGCCCGCACCAGAATGGAATGAACATTCCTTTCTCTGCGTTTGTGATTTTTTCGTTCCAGATTGCGCAAGGTCCACAATGGCCGATGTCACTTTCCAAACGAAGTTTTCGCAACGGGACCATGGGCCTGTTGCTGCTCTCCCTGGCAGCGCTGCACGCGTGGGCGCAGAGCTCACCACCCGAGGCCTTGCGCGCGCAGTTCGCCGCGCTGCGCGACAAGGGCACGGGCCAGCTGGCGGACCGCTCCATTTACCTGAACTCCACCGAATCGGCCGAGCGCATGCAGGGCGAGGTCCATGCCCTGATCGACCAGCCGTTCGAGCAGGTGCGCCAGGAACTGGCGAAGGCCGAACACTGGTGCGACGTGTTGGTACTGCACATCAACGTGAAGTACTGCCGCGCGGTGCGCACGGCGGCGGGCGAACAACTGGTGTCGGGCGTGGGCCGCAAGTTCGACCAGCCGCTCTCCGAGGTGTATTGGGTGCGGTTTGGTTTCCAGGTGGCCACCAATCTCGGTGATCACTTGCTGGTGGAGCTGCGCGCACCCACCGGTCCGCTGTCCACGCGCGACTACCGCATCGTGGTGGAGGCCGTGCCACACGCCAGCGGGCAGTCGCTGGTGCGCATGACGTATTCGTATGGCTACGGCACGGCCGCGCGCTGGGCCATGAAGACGTATCTGGCCACGCTGGGGCGCGGCAAGTCGGGCTTCAGCGTGGTGGGCCAGTCACCTGGTGGACAGCCTCTGCGGGTGGAGGGCGTGCGCGGCGTGGTCGAGCGCAACACCCTGCGCTACTACCTGGCACTGCAATCGCACCTGCAGGCCAGCGGCGCGCCCCCGCCGGCACAGTTGCAACAAAGCCTGGACCTGTGGTTCAGCGCCACCGAGCGCTACGCCGAGCAGTTGCACGAGATGGACCGCGCTGACTACCTGGCCATGAAACTCAAGGAAGTGAAGCGGCAGGCGACGGTGGCGCCACCACCACCTGGTTGAACTTGAGGTGGTGCATGAGTTCGCGCAGGATGAGCAGCGTGGCCGCCGCCTCACGGCCTGCCGGCAAGCCCCTGAGCGCAGACGGGTCGCCGAGTGCACCCGAGGCCAGCCGTTGAAACAGCGCCTCCACCGATTCGAGAGAGAGCACTGTTTCGGTCTGCGCCAGACCGCGCACAAGGGGGTGATCCGTTGCCAGGGTAGCGCTTCCCGCGGTCCATTTCAGGGCGCGCATCAGTTCGTCTTCCACATGGTCGATGGCGCGCTCCAGCTCCGCCGGTTGGGGCAGGTCGGAGCGGAAAAAGAGACGGGCCGTGCTGTCGGTTCCCAGGTCGAGTGCCATCGAGTCCCCGCCTCGGGCATCGCCCTTGCGCACAAGCCACAAGGTATCGATACCCAGGTGCAACCAGACCAGCGGGGCACCACATGCCTGCTGCGCACGTTCAAAGTCTTGTTTCAGGGCGGTGGGCAGACTCACGGCGAAGTCCTTTTGGTGCAGGCACCGATCGACGGAAACGATCTGCCTCAGTGTACGGCGCCGAACACAAAAGCGTCCATCGACAGCACACCGTGCGTGATGCCGCCGTCGATCACACGCGCTGGCCCGGCGTCGCCCGCAGCACCGGCGGCCACCAGCAGCGGCAGGAAATGCTCGGCGGTCGGGTGAGCGCGCTGTGCGTGCGGGGCGAGCTCCAGCGTGCGCTGCAGGCGCGCGCCGTCGCCCTGCTGCACGGCCTCGCGCACCCAGGCGACGAACTCGGCGGCGTAGGCTTCTTCATGGCCGTGCCCGGTGCGGAATTCATACAGGTTGTGCGTGAGGCTGCCCGAGCCGACGATGAGCACGCCTTCATCGGCCAGCGGCGCCAGCGCCTGGCCGAAGGCCCAGGCACCGGCGGAATCCAGCGTGGCGGGCAGCGACACCTGGAACACCGGCACATCCACCTCGGGGTACAGGTAGAGCATGGGCACCCAGGCGCCGTGGTCCAGGCCTCGGCGCTCGTCTCCGTGGGCGGTCCATCCAGCTTGCTGCAGCACCTCCAGCGTGCGCTGCGCCAGGTGGGGATGGCCGTTGGCGGGGTAGCTGATCTCGTACAGCGGCTGCGGGAAACCGCCGAAGTCGTGGATGGTGGCCGGCCGCTCGGACAGGCCCACCTTGGCGTGGGGAGTCATCCAGTGCGGCGAAACGATCAGCACCGCCTTGGGCCGGGGCAAGGCGAGACCCAGCGCGATGAGTTGTGGTCCGGCCCGGCCGGGCTCCATCGCGAAGGTTGGCGCGCCGTGGGACACAAAAACGGTGGGCAAGCGGGTCATGCGTGTCTCCTGCGGCGACGGGCGCCTTGGGGTGGATGAATCTCAGGCGCGGCGGGCCAGCGTGGCGTCCACCGAGGCATTTCCAGCGCCGCTGATGAACAGCGAGACCGAAACAACCAGCAGGGCCAGCGCGTACTCGTAGCCGTTGTTGGCCATGAAGAGCCCTTTGTCCAGGTGCACGGTGACGATGGCCACCAGCATGGTGATGGCGAGCACGGCAGACGCCGGGCGCACCAGCAAACCCACCAGCAATGCAAGGCCACCGAAGAACTCGGCCGAGCCAGCCAGCAGCGCCATGAGATAGCCCGGGCTCAGGCCCAGCGAGGCCATGAACTGGCCCGTGCCCTCCAGGCCGTAGCCACCGAAAGCGCCAAACAGCTTCTGGGCGCCGTGGGCCGCAAAAATGAGACCGATGGGAATGCGCAGGGCGAGCGGCGCCCAGCCGGCGTGGGTGGACAGCAGGCGTTGCAGGGGAGAAGTGGTGTTGGTGGTGTTCATGGTGAGTTCCTCAAAAAGGGTTGGAAGAGAAGCGATGGGTGGACTGTAGAAGTTCCACCATGAAAGATAAACATGATCCAATGAGACGGACTGTTCCTCATGCTGATACAAAACGATGGACCGATTTGAAGAAATGCGGGTGTTTGCGGCGGTGGTTGACGCGGGCAGCTTCGTGGGTGCGTCCGACGCGCTGCCGATGTCCAAGGCGGCGGTGTCCCGCCACGTGGCCGAACTCGAAGCGCGCCTGGGTGTGCGCCTGCTGCACCGGACCACGCGCAAGCTCTCGCTCACGGCCGAGGGCGAGGTGTTTCACGCGCGCTGCAAGGAGGTGCTGTCCACCGTGGACGAAGCCGAGGCCGAGATCACCTCGCGCAGCGGCGAGGCCAGCGGACTGCTGCGGATCAATGCGCCTTTCACCTTCGGTCTGCTGCACCTGGCGCCGCTGTGGGTGGAGTTCATGGCGATGCACCCCAAGGTCACGCTGGACGTGACCCTGGCCGATCGCATGGTCGATCTGGTGGAGGAGGGTTTTGATCTTGCGGTGCGCATCGCACGCCTGCCCGACTCCACCCTCATCAGCCGCCAGCTCACCACCACACGACTGGTGCTGTGTGCCTCGCCCACCTACCTTCGCGAGCACGGCACACCGCGGCACCCGTCTGAACTGGTGCACCACGCGGTGGCGGCCTACAGCCTGTTTTCGATGGGCGAGAACTGGGTGTTCAACGGACCCGACGGCCCGGTGGCGGTGAAGGTCTCCCCGCGCCTGCGCAGCAACAACGGCGACACCTGCCGCATGGCCGCGCTGCGCCATCTGGGCATCGTGCTGCAGCCGTCGTTTCTGGTCGGGCCCGACCTGCAGGCCGGGACACTCGTGGAGGTGCTGCCGGCGTTCCATTCGCTGGAACTCGGTGTGTATGCGGTCTACCCCTCGCGGAAGTTTGTGTCGCCCAAAGTGCGCCTGTTGATCGACTTTCTGGCAGAGGCCTTCAAGATGCAGGCATGGCCGGTGAACCGGCCAGGGAGCTAAAGCAGGCCGCGGAGCAGACCGGTGTAGTGACCGAGTGGGGGCGTTCGGGCGCCTGGCACTTTGGCCAGATCGTCGTAACGTCTCAACCGAACCGCAGCCTGAGCGTGCGGGTTCTTCATGAAGCGCTCGGCCTGCTCTCCGACAAATGCGCCCCCTTGCAATTGCAGGCTGCGCACGGAGGCTGGTGAGAGTGTGTCGAAGTAAGCCGGATCGATGTGGCAGAGATACCGTTTGGCGTCGACATGCAGGCGGATCGGCTCCAGCACTTCATCGCAGAAAGCAGCCCGCAGGAATGGCAACGCCATGTATTGGTGCAGGTCATCGCGGGCAGCACCCGACCCATCGTCGAGAGCGCCGTCGGTCCTCAGCAGGTGACCCAGATCGTGCAGCAGGGCAGCGGCGATGGTCTGCGGCGACTCGTCCGCCACTTCAGCGAGGTGCGCGCACTGCAGTGCATGCTCAAGCTGACTGACCGGCTCCCGACCATATTGCCGGGCGCCTTGGTGCAGCAGCAGCCCCTCGATGTCGTCAATGCTCATGCTCAAAGGCTCGCTCAGACCGCGATCTTGCGGATGCGGGCCGAGACGACATCGATCACGCTCACGGTGAACACGATGATGATCATCACGGCACAGGTTTCGGAATACTGGAAGCCGCGGATGATCTCCCACAGCACCACGCCAATGCCGCCGGCGCCCACCATGCCCACCACCGAAGCCGAACGGACATTGGCTTCGAAGCGGTATAGCGTGTACGAAATCCACAGCGGCATCACTTGCGGGATCACGCCGTACACGATCTCGTGCAGTGCGCTGGCGCCGGTTGAACGGATGCCTTCAACCGGCTGCGGATCAATCGCCTCGACCGCCTCGGAGAACAGCTTGGCCAGCGTGCCCGAGGTGTGGATCCACAACGCCAGCACACCCGCAAAAGGCCCCAGCCCCACCGCCACCACGAACAGCATGGCAAACACCATTTCATTGATGGCGCGGAACGCGTCGAGCAGGCGGCGCACCGGCTGGTACACCCACCAAGGCACGATGTTGCTGGAGGCCAGCAGCGACAAGGGTATGGCCGTGACCACCGCCAGCGCCGTTCCCCACAGCGCGATCTGCAGCGTGATCACCATCTCTTCCACATAGAGCCGCCAGTCGCTGAAGTTCGGCGGGAAGAACTCCGACGCGTACGTCGCCATGTTTCCCGAATCGCGCCACAGGTCGAGCGGACGCATGTCGGCGCCGTTCCACGATGCGGCCAGCAGCGCCAGCAGCGCGCCCCACGACAGGTACCAGACCAGGCCGTGTTTGGGCGCTGCGCTCTCTGCGAGCGTTTGCCATTTCGGGTGTGTGAGGGTGTTCATGGAGCGCGGCGGGTGGCGGTCAGTTCAAGGCCGAGAGCTGCTGGTCGATGGCGGCAAGCTGCGTCTTCCTGTCGGCTTCGCTCATCGAAGTGTCGCTCTCGATCTTGTTGCGCTTGCTGAAGAGGTCGAGCTGGCGGATGGGGATCAACTGGTCGTTCGACGAAGCCTTGAAGCCCGACAGCTTGGACAGCTTCATCACGATCTCCTTTTCCTTCGGATCGGTCTTGGCGTAGTTGACGAAGAAGTTCTTGATCTTGACCTTGGTGGCCTCCGGCAGGCCTTTGTGCATCACCAGGGGATCCAGCGGAATCAGCGGCGAGGTCCAGATGATCTTGATGTCCTTGAACTTCTCGGGCTGGCGCTCCTGGATCTTGCCCAGGTTCTCGCTGTTGTTGGTGGCCACGTCCACCTGCTTGTTGGCCACGGCCAGTGCGTTGGTTTCGTGGTTGGCGCTGCGCGCCACCTTGAAGGCGGACTTGGGCTCGACCTTGTTCTTGGCGAAGACGTAGAAGCCGGGCACCAGGAAACCGCTGGTCGAGTTCGGGTCGCCGTTACCAAAGCTCAGCGACTTGGCGTTCTTGAGCACATCGTCCACCGAAGCGAGCGGGCTGTCCTTGTTCACGATGAGGTGCGAGTAGTAGCCCTGGGTGCCATCGGCATTGACCATCTGCGCAAACACCTCGCCGTTGGCGCGGTCCACGGCTTCCATGGCCGACTTGTTGCCCAGCCAGGCCACCTGCACCTTGTTGAAGCGCATGCCTTCGATGATGCCGGCGTAGTCGGGTGCGAAGAACGCCTTGACCTTCAGACCGGTCTGCTTCTCCATGTCGTCCAGCAAGGGCTGCCAGTCGGCCTTGAGGTTCTGGGTGGATTCGGTCGAGATGATCCCGAAGTTGATGTCCTGGGCTTGTGCCAGGGTAAAGGTGAGGCCGGCGGCTAGCGCGACCAGGGTGCGTTGGATCATGGAAGACTCCTGTAAGTCAGCAGAGAGGGATGGAAAGGGACGAAGAAAGGCGCCGTTCAGGCGGCCCGGGGGATCGGTTGGACCCACGCAGCAGCGGGCCCTGTGGGCAGGCGCGTCACACCGGCGTGCACGCTTTCGCTGCCGTTCAAGATCTCGTCGGCCTGCATGCCGTACAGATCGCGCAGCAAGGCCGTCGTGAGCTGGTCGGACGGGCCGTCGAACACCACGCGGCCCTGGTGCAGGGCCACGGTGCGGGTGCAGAAACGTCGGGCCATGTCCACCTGGTGGAGCGACACCACCACGGTGCAACCGTCTTCCCGACAGATGCGCGAGAGGATCTCCATCACGTTGCGCGAGGACTCGGGGTCGAGCGATGCGATTGGCTCGTCGGCCAGGACCACGCGAGCGCCCTGCACCAGGGTGCGCGCAATGGCGGCGCGCTGTTGCTGACCGCCCGACAACGTGGAGGCCCGCTGCGCATGGCAGTCGGCGATACCCACACGGTCCAATGCTTCCAACGCAAGCGCGCGCTCCCGCACGGTGAAGATCCGCGTGACGGCACGCCACCAGGGCATCTGGTGCAAGCGGCCCACCAACACATTGACCAACACCGGCAGGCGGTCGACCAGGTTGAACTGCTGGAATACGAAACCGATACCGGCACGCGTGCGGCGCACGTCCCGCTGAATCTTGCCGGCGAGTTGAACGCAATGGCCGTTGACCTCGATGCACGAATCACCACCCGCGTCGGACGGCATCAGGCCGGCAATGTGGCGCAGCAGCGTGGATTTGCCCGAGCCAGAGGCGCCGATCAGTGCCACCATCTCGCCCTGGTCGATCTCCAGGTTGATGTTGCGCAAGGCATGCTTGCCGTTGCCGAAGT
Source organism: Burkholderiales bacterium (assembly GCA_038213545.1). Lineage (GTDB taxonomy): Bacteria > Pseudomonadota > Gammaproteobacteria > Burkholderiales > Burkholderiaceae_C > Hydrogenophaga. Next base: position 17,702 of record JBBQSX010000025.1, on the reverse strand, counting down.
GCTTTTCAAGGTTGCGAATTCGCAGGCTCATGTCGGGTCCACTCCAAAGAGATGTCTATACAAGCGAGTGTCCGAAGCTGGTGTGACAGTTTCTTGACGCACCGGGGACGTTTTCGCGGCACGCGATCAAAGGACACGCTGGCCTTCGCGCCAGACCGCTCGCACCACGCCGTGCTGCGAGCCATCGGGCAGGTCCACCAGCCGCACCTGGATCAGGTCGGCGCGCAGACCGTCCTGCAGCGCACCCCGGTCGTGCAGTCCGGTGGCACGCGCCGGGTTCAACGAGACCATGGAAATGGCCTCGGGAAGCGTGGCCAGACCATCGCGCACCAGCCGCAGCGCAGCGCTCAGCAGGCTGCCTGGCACGTAGTCGCTGGAAAGAATGTCCAGCAGCCCCTGTCGCGCGAGCTCGGCCGCGGCCACATTGCCCGAGTGAGAGCCACCCCGCACCACGTTGGGTCCGCCCATCACGGTCAACAGGCCACGCTCGTGCGCGGCGCGTGCGGCGGTCACGGTGGTCGGGAACTCGGACATGCTCGCGCCTTCTGCGTGTGCCTGAGCCACATGCCCTTCTGTCGTGTCGTCGTGGCTGGCCAGCGCGATGCCGTTGTCGCGGCAGTGGTCCACGAACCAGGCGCGGTGCGGCTGCGCATAGCGCGCCTGCAGCTCGGCCGACAGGGCCAGCTGGCGGTTGAACTTTTCGTCGCTCCAGCCCTTCTTGCCAGTGAAGTAGGTGCGGGCCTGTTCGATGTCCTCCCATTGGCGCTGACCCGGCGTGTGGTCCATGAGCGAGATGAGCGAAAGACGCTCATGGCCATGAAAGGGCTCGAACAGCTCGATGGTGTTCGGCGCGGGCAGCTCACAGCGCACGTGCAGATGGTGATCCGCACGCAGCAGGCCCGTCTGGCCCGCGTGGTCGATGGTGTCGAGCACGGCATGCCAGGTGCTGCCCCGCAAACTGTCTGGATCGGCATCACCCACGCCCAGTGCGTCAAACACCGTGGTGATACCGGCTGCGGCCAGTTCGGCGTCGTGTGCGATCAAGGCGGGCAGCGTGGCCCATTGCACCTTGGGACGGGGCATCAGATGGCGCTCGAAGTTGTCGGTGTGCATCTCCACCAGGCCAGGCATGAGGTAGTCGCCCTCACAGTCGATGGCCGATGCCAAGGCAACATCTGCGTCGATGGCGTCGATGCGCCCTCCCTTCACAGACAGGCTGCCCAGCATCACCTGGTCGGGAAGCACCATCCGGGCATTGCGGAATGTGGAGTTCACTGGACGACCCTCCGGAAACTGGCCACGTTGACGCGGCGGGTGGCCACCGCGTCTCCCACGGCACGGTCGTGAAAGATGCCAATGACGGCGGACCCGGCCTGTACCGCTTCCTGGATGAGCTCGATCACGGTGGCGGTGTTGGCGGCGTCCAGCGAAGCGGTGGGCTCGTCCAGCAAAAGAAGCGGTCGCTGGCGGATCATGTTGCGCGCGATGTTCACCCGCTGCTGTTCGCCGCCGGAAAACGTGGCCGGTGGCAGCGACCACAAGGGCTCGGGAATGCGCAGGCGCGCGAGCCAGGTGCGCGCTGTTGCTCTCGCGGTTTCCTGGGGCACACCCGCTTCGACCAGCGGCTCGGCCACCACGTCGAGTGCCGGCACGCGCGGGATCACGCGCAGGAACTGGCTCACATAGCCCACGGTGTCGCGGCGGATGCGCACCAGCGATCTCGCCTCAGCCGTGGTCACGTCCAGCTCGGGCTCGCCAGGCGGGCGCAACAAGATTCGCCCGCCGCTGGCGAGGTAGTTCGCGTAGACGAGTTTGAGCAATGTGCTCTTGCCCTGCCCGGACGGCCCGTCCAGCACCACGCATTCTCCGGCGGCAACGCGCAGATCGACCGCCTCGAGAACGTGCAGTTCGGTGCCTTGCTGGTGGTGCAGCGTGAAGGTCTTGCTCACGCCACAGAGTTCGAGCACGGATGAAGAGGTGGTGGTGTTCATGGCTGCAGGACGGAAGAAACAAGAAGCTGGGTGTAGGGGTGCTGGGGGTCGTCCAGCACCTGGTCTGTGAGGCCGGTCTCGACGATGCGTCCGCCCTGCATGACGACCATGCGGTGGGCCAGCAGGCGTGCCACGGCGAGGTCGTGCGTGACGATCACCACCGCCAGTTGCATCTGCTGGCTGAGCTGGCGCAGCAGGTCGAGCAGGCGCGCCTGCACCGACACGTCCAGACCCGACGTGGGCTCGTCCATGAACACCAGCCGCGGGTGCGTGACGAGGTTGCGCGCGATCTGCAGACGCTGGCGCATGCCTCCGGAGAAGGTGCGGGGCGTGTCATCGATGCGCGCGGGGTCGATCTCCACGCGCGCCAGCCAGTCGATGGCGGTCTGCCGCAGCCGTCCGTAATGGCGCTCGCCCAGGCCCATGAGTCGCTCGCCCACATTGGCCCCGGCCGACACGTCCATGCGCAAGCCTTCGGCCGGGTTCTGGTGAACAAAGCCCCAGTCGGTGCGCGCCAGCAAGCGCTGTTGCGCCTCGCTGAGTTGGTGCACATCGTGCAGGAGCCCGTCGCGCGCGAGAAACTCCACGGTTCCGGAAGAAGGCCGATTGCGCGCGGCCATGGCGTTGAGCAAAGTGGTCTTGCCCGAACCCGATTCGCCCACCACGGCCAGCACCTCGCCGGGCCAGAGATCGAACGAAGCGTCCTGCAGGGCCACACGGTTGCCGTAGTGCTGGCCGACCTGTCGCACGCGCAGCAGCGGCAGGCTCGAGGCGACGGGAGGAAGAGTCGTCATGGGAGGTTCCGGGAGGTGTCGATGAGAAAGCTCAACCCGTGCTGCTGGAAGCCCAGAGAGCGGTAGAAAGCGTGGGCGCTGGTTCGTTTCGCGTTCGAGGACAGGGCGAGCTTGTAGCAGCCCGCCACGCGTGCCTGCTCGATGGCGTGAACCATCAGCTGGCGGCCCAGGCCTCGGCGTTGGTGCGCATCGCTCACCACCACGTCTTCGGCAATCGCCGAAGGTGTTCCCTGGTGCGCCAGGTTGTGCATGACGAGCAGCGCATAGGTGGCCACCACCGCACCACCCTCTTCTGCGACGAACAGGCGGTAGCTGGGATAACGCGCGAACTGGCGCCATGTCTCGCGCGCCTCGTCCAGGGACAAGACCCGGCCGTCGTCCATGCCGGGCTGCGCGTAGAGCGCCAGCACGGCTGGCAGATCGCCTTCGCCGGCCTCGCGTATCAAGGCGCTCACGCGCTGGCTCCTTCGATGGTGGCGCGCCGCTCCTGGCAGTGGTCCGAGTCCGAACACACGTGCATGCGGTCGCCGCTGTCGCTGGTGATGATCTCGTCCAGGAACGAGTCGGTGGCGCCGCAGAGCGCGCAGGCGGTGTCCCACTTTTGAACTTCAAAGGGGTGGTCGTCGAACGCCAGGCTCTCGACCGGCGTGTACGGCGGCACCGCGTAGATGCGTTTCTCGCGACCGGCGCCGAAGAGCTGCAGCGCCGGGTTCATGTGCAACTTGGGGTTGTCGAACTTCGGGATGGGCGACGGCGCTATGAGGTAGCGCCCGTTGACCATGACGGGGTAGTCGTAGGTGGTGGCGATGTGGCCGTGGCGCGCGATGTCTTCATACAGCTTGACGTGCATGAGCCCGTACTCGGCCAACGCGTGCAGGGTTCGCGTCTCGGTGGCCCGGGGTTCAAGCCGCTGCATGGGCTCGGGCACCGGCACCTGGTACACCATGATCTGGCCCTCGGCCAACGGTGTCTCGGGAATGCGGTGGCGGGTCTGGATGACGGTGGCCTGGCGCGTGCGCGTGGTGGTGGCCACGCCTGCGGTGCGCTGGAAAAAGCGGCGGATGTTGACCGCGTTCACGGTGTCGTCCGAGCCCTGGTCGATCACCTTGAGGGTGTCGGCCGGACCAATGACAGCGGCCGTGACCTGGATGCCGCCCGTGCCCCAGCCATAAGGCAGCGGCATCTCGCGCGAGCCGAAGGGCACCTGATGCCCCGGAATCGCCACGGCTTTCAGAATGGCGCGGCGGATCATGCGTTTGGTGCGCTCGTCCAGGTAGGCGAAGTTCACGCCCGTTTCGGTGGACACCGCGGCATGTGCCACTGCGCTGAAGGTGGAAGGTTCCATGGGCGCGTTCATGTGGAAGTCTCCTCGGGGCGCGGTGCGCGGGTCAGGGCCTCGGCGCGCATCTGGCGCACCAGCGCCAGCTCGGCCTGGAAGTCAACGTAGTGCGGCAGCTTCAGGTGCTGGACGAAGCCCGACGCCTCCAGGCTGTCGCTGTGCGAGAGCACGAACTCGGGCATCTGCGCCGGCGACTCGACCATCTCGCCGAGCTCTTCCGCGCGCAACGCCCGGTCGACCAGGCTCATGGCCATGGCCTTGCGTTCGCTGTGACCAAAGGCCAGGCCGTAGCCCCGTGTGAAGGTGGGCGGCTCGCTCGCGCTGCCGGCGAACTGGTTGACCATCTCGCACTCCGTGATTTCCAGGTCGCCGATTGAGATTGCAAACCCCAGCTCTTCGGGCTCCACCAACAGCTCCACCTGGCCCACGCGCAACTCACCCACAAAAGGGTGCGAGTGCGCATAGCCGCGCTGGGTGGAATACGCCATGGCCAGCAGGAAGCCCTCGTCGCCGCGCGCCAGGTTTTGCAGGCGGGTGGCGCGGTCGGCGGGAAAACGCAAGGGTTCGCGCGTGAGGTCGCGCGGCATCGGGTCGCCATCGGGGGGCGGGCTGCGCTCGATCAGGCCTTCCTGGTTCAGCAGGTCGACCACTCTGGGGACAGCAGCGCCCGGTGCTGCCGCCGGTTCGGCTGCCGCTGGCAGAACGCCGCCTTCGGCCAGCAACGCGAAGTCGAGCAGGCGCTGTGTGTAGTCGTAGGTGGGGCCGAGCAGTTGTCCACCCGGCAGGTCCTTGAAGGTGGCCGAGATGCGCCGCTCCAGTTGCATGCGCGCGGTGTCCAGTGGGCAGGTGGTGCCCAGGCGGGGCAAGGTCGCGCGGTAGGCGCGCAGCAAAAAAATGGCTTCCACCAGATCACCGCTGGCCTGCTTGATGGCCAGTGCTGCGAGCTCGGGGTCGTACACCGAGCCTTCGGTCATCACGCGGTCCACCGCCAGCTTGAGCTGCGAGCGGATCTGGGCCACGTCCAGCTCGGCCAGACCCGGGTCGCCCCGGCGCTGGCGATCGAGCAGCCGGTAGCTGTTGAGGATGGCGGTTTCTCCGCCCTTGACGGCAACGTACATGTTCAGGCCTCCATCGCCGATTCGGCATTGATGCGGGCTGTGCGCGGCAGACCACAGAGCTCGCTGGGTGTGGCGAGGAACACGTCCACCCCGCACGGAAAGGCCGCGTGGTTGGCCGCCCACTGCGCCACGAAGCCAGCCGGCAGGCCACGGACGTCCAGGTTCTGGGTGGTCTGGATGCCGGGCCCGCTCAGGCGCAGGCACGCCCCGCGTTCGAACGCAGGAACATCCAGCACCAACGTGGACGAGCCTTGCGGGTCGGCGTCGGTCCCCTGCGCGAGCGCTGCCAGGTCGGGCACGGCATCGCCGTGCGCCACCCACACAAAATCCGCCTGGCCCGCTGCGTTCACGCAGCGGCAACCCGTGTGAAAGCGCAGCCACGCCACCGTGGATGAACGGGCCAGGGTGGGCGAGACCCAGAGCGTGCAATCGGCATCGAGCAGCGCAAGCAGCAACACGGCGGAGGTGCGATGACCGCCCTCGGGACACTCGGCTTCGATGGGCATGGCCATGGGCCGCCCGGGATGGGACAGCGCGTGCAGCGCCAAGCGGAACACGGCCTGGCTCCCAAGGGCTTCACTGGAGAAGCCGGGGAGCATGTCTTGGAGGGTGTCGGCGTTCATGCGTCTTCCCCGGAATCGGCGCCGCCATCGGATTCGCGGACCATGGTGAAAAAATCGACCCGGGTGCTTTGCGCCCGCGCCGAACGTTCGGCCGCCAGCTCGCGCAGGTGCTGGCGCACCGGCTCAAGCAGGCGTGCATCGATGTCGTCGGTGTGTACGGGGTCTTGCAGCAGCGCGTCGGCCACCGCGGCCAGGGTGCAGCGCCGGGCGTCCCGCCCCGTCACCCAGGCCACGCCGGCGTGGGCGCCCTCGAGGCGCAGCGCACATCGGGTCACCGTGATCTCGCCGAAGTTGAAGCGCTCGGCGGTGCCCCCAACGCGGCCTTGCACCATCATCAAACCGGTCTCGGGCCGGCGCAGCCAGTGAACGCCAGGCCCGAGGTGGGAGGCCACCGAACTCTCCAGCAACGCCAGCGGCGCGCGTGCCAGCAAGGCCATCCAGTCGGGGCGCAGCAGCGGCTGGTTGGGGCCGCTGTTGTCAAAAGCGTGAAACATCGTGGTGCTACCCTGTCACTTGTATAGACAACTTGTCGAATGCCGCCAGCGTAGGCGCTTCAGATGTAGCTTTCATGACAAACCCACTGACCACCACCATCGACACCGGCGAACACTTCTGGGCACAGATCGCCAACGAGATCGCCCTGGCCATCGGCCAGGGCGTGTACCCACCGGGCCAGCGGCTGCCCTCCGAGCACTCGCTGGCCGAGCGCTTCGGGGTGAACCGCCACACCATCCGCCGCTCCCTGGCGGCGCTGGTGCAGCGCGGCCTGGTGCGCGCCGAGCAGGGCAGCGGCACCTACGTCGAAGATTTCGCGGTCGATCTGGCGATCGGCAAGCGCACCCGGCACCGGCAGAACCTGGCCCAGGCGGGGTTGCGAGGTGGTCTGGTGGTGCTGCACGACGAACGCATGCGCGCCACGGCCGATCAGGCGCGGGCGTTGCAGGTGACGGCGCGCAGCCCGCTGCTGCACCTGCTGGTGTTGGGCGAAGGCGCGGGCCAACCGCTGCATGTGAGCGACCGGTACTTCCCCCTGCCCCGCTTCCAGGGCTTGGCCGAGGTCGTGCGCGAGACCGGATCGATCACCGCAGCCTTCAGCACTCTCGGGGTGGACGACTACATCCGGCACGAGAGCCGCATCAGCGCCCGGCTGCCTGACGCGCGCATTGCGGGCCATTTGCGCCAGGGCACCGCGCGACCGTCGCTCTACGTCACCAAGGTCAACACCGACATGCAGGGCCTGCCGATCGAATACGCCGAGACCTGGTTCGCCGGCGATCGGGTGACGCTCACGGTGAACCACGATGGCGAATGAGCAACCCCACCGGGTGGCCCTGTATTGGGCACCGCGGCCAGACAGCGCCCTGTGGCAGGCGGGTTGCCAATGGCTGGGCCGCGACGCCGCCACCGGCGAACGATTGCCACAACCGGCCATCCCTGGCATCGGCAAGGAGGTTTTCGAAGCACTCACGGCGGACCCGCGCCGCTACGGCTGGCACGCCACATTGAAGCCCCCTTTTCGGATGCGCGAAGGCACCGGTTTGAATGACGTGGATGCGGCTGTGCAAACGCTGGCTGGCCGGTTCAAGATGGAGTTGATGCCCCTGCTGCAGGTGGAGCATCTGGGCAACTTCCTGGCGCTGCGCCCACAAGGCGATCCGGTGGCCGCCAATGCACTGGCTGCGGCTTGTGTGGAGGCGCTGCAGCCGCTGGTTCGCCCTCTGTCGGACGAAGAACTGCAGCGCCGCCGACGCGGGCCCCTCACCCCGCATCAGGACGCACTGCTTCAGCGCTGGGGCTATCCCTGGGTGTTTGACGAGTTCCGATTCCACTGCTCCCTGACAGGGCCCCTGGATGGCCTGGACGCCGGGTCTAGAGAGGCCTTGATGCAAGCGGCCGACCGCACGTTCAACCACCTGCCGCCCGAGCCGCTTGACAGCATTGCCGTGCTCATCGAGCCCACACCCGGTGCCGATTTCCATCTGCACCGTCACTGGGGGCTGTCCACATGAACCACCGTCTCGTTTACGTGGTGGGCCCCTCCGGCGCGGGCAAAGACAGCCTGCTGCAGTGGCTGATTCAACACCCGCCCGCGCACACCCGGCTGCATCTGGCACGGCGCACCGTCACGCGCCCGGCCGCGCCCGGCGCCGATGGCGACGAGGCGGTGGATGCACCCGCCTTCGCTGCGCTGCTTCAGGCCAACGCCTTTGCCATGCACTGGTCGGCCAACGGGCTGCAGTACGGCATACGAGAAAAGGAGTTCGCAGCGCTGGCCACCGGAGGCTGGGTGCTGGTGAGCGGCTCGCGCGCACACCTCCCCCAGGCCCAACAGAGCCACCCGGGTTTGAGCGCCGTGCATGTGCACGCAAGCGCTGACGCGCTGCGCCGGCGCCTGGGCGCGCGCCAACGCGAATCCAGCACCGAGGTGGAAGCGCGCCTGCGCCGCGCGGTGGCGTTCGAAGCCCCGGCGGACGCGTTCTGCCTCACCAACAACGAAGACCTGGAAAGCGCCGGTGAACGCCTGAAGGCCCACCTGTTCTCGCCGCAGGTGGTACCTGGCGTGACGAACGCTCCCGATCAGCTCAGCCGAAAGGTGACCTGAAGCCCACTGTGATCGCTCGGCGTGATGCCGCGCGCGTCGGGGCGGTCAAAGCGCAGCACAGTGGCCGCCGCTTCCACCCGAACCGTGGCGCGGCTGAGCGAGGGCACCACCAGCACGTGGTCCAGCACCCGTCCGTTCCCCGAGGCATCGTGGCAGGTGGGTTCGCGGTCACGTCCCACCAGTTCAAAGCTGTCATGCAAGTGCCATGGCGCGCCGGAGAAATCGCGCAGCGCAAGCGCGTCCAGTGGATCGTTGAAGTCGCCACAGACCAGCGTGAGCGAAGCCGGCCCGTACTGATGCAGGTGCTCCAGCAAGGCTTGCAACTGGCGCTGTCGCAGAGCATCACCAGCGTCACCCCGCAGATGGCTGAGGTGCACGTTCGCGAGAGTGACGGCATGCGAGTCCACCCGAAGCTGGACCACCTGGGCCAGGCGTCCGCCATCGGCCTCGCTGGACGGCAGGGCCACGTTGACCACCCGATCCAGGGGCAAACTGAACCGCCCCGGGTTTGAACTGACCCCCAGAAGTTGGACGGTCGCGATCCCGCCAATCAGGCGGTGTTTGTCAGCCGGTATTCCACCGGACTGAGCCCTTGCAATCCGAGCTTGATGCGCTCGTGGTTGTAGTAGCGGATGTAATCGTGCACGCCCGCTTCGAGTGCTGCGATGCCGTCATGCGTCTCAAGATAGTGGTACTCGGCCTTGAGGGTGCCGAAGAAGCTCTCGATCACCGCATTGTCAAAGCAGTTCCCTCTACGACTCATGCTTTGTTTGACTCCGTGATGCTCAAGCATCGCTCGGTACGGCTGCATCTTGTAGTGCCAACCTTGATCCGAATGCACAACCAGTTCAGAGGCACATGCTGACCGCGCCAGGGCGTCCCGAAGCGTGTCAGACACCAGGTCGAAGACCGGCCGCCTTGCCATGCGGTGCGCGATGATCTCACCGTTGTAGAGGTCCATGCAGGCCGACAGATAGAGCTTCTGCCCGTGCACGTTGAATTCGGTGACATCGGTCACCCACTTCTGGTTGGGGGCCTCCGCGAAGAAGTCACGCTGCAGAACATTGGGCACGCTCACATCTCTCATGCCTGGGACATGCCGGAAGCTCTTCTTTGCCCGAATCAACGCGCGCAGTCCCATCTTTTGCATCAGGCGCTGCACGCACTTGTGGTTGATGGGCTCCGCCAGTGAACGGCACAGCGCTGCCGTTATTCGTCTGTAGCCATAGCGTCCTTTGTGCTCGTCATAGATAGTGCGAATCTCGGCCTCCATGTCGCTCTGCTGTTCGCTACGCAGGATCGCTTGGCATTGGTAGTAGAACGTGCTGCGGGCAAGGCCTGCTACCTGCAACAGGCCCGCCAGTTTGTGGTGACGCCTCAACCCGGTGATCAGACGCGCTTTGTCGGCGCAACTGATCTCTTCGCCCGGATCAAGGCTTGCGATTTTTTTAGGTACGCCACCTCCGCGCGCAGTCGCGTGTTCTCTTCACGCAAGGTCTGCGCCGAATCTGTCATGACCGGACCTAGCGGCGCTGGGCAGCGTTGTTCTGGCTTCATATTGGGGCGTCCTTGCTTCCCGCTTCCACGAGCCTCCACGCCGCCCTGATCGAGTTTGCGTCGCCAGACCACCACCTGGTTTGGATTGCGAATGTCGTAGACCGCTGCCACCTGGCGGCTTGAAAGCTGTTCACGGTCCTGATGGGACAGCACCTGCAGCTTGAACTGCGCACTGTACGCGCTGCGTTTAGGACGCAACCCGTCAATGCCGTGCAGGCGGTAGTGGCTCACCCAGCTGCGGATCTTCTCCTCGGGCAACGACCACCGCCGCGCCAGCAGCTTCGCTCCGCCTTCGCCAGCCAAAAAGCTCTTGACGACTTCCAGCTTGAACTCTGTTTGATACTTCTTCATTGAACCCCTTGAAGTTCGTACAACTTCTGGGGGTCAGTTCAAACCCGGGGCGGTTCAAACAGGCAGTGCATTGCTGCACTCGCAAGCCGGCCAGGGCTGCAGGTGGCGCTTTCAATTCCGCCCTTAGGGTGGTTCGCCCCGTCCGCAGGCTCATTGGAATACGCTGCGTCCGACTCGCCAACACCTTTCGCCTCTTACTCACCTTCCCGACGCACGCCCCCGACACACGCCGCTGGGCAGGCTGGCAGGCGCACCAAACGTCCCCGAGGGGACGTGACTGCCAGCGCCAGTCTTCAGGCGTGTTGCATCGTTGCGTTACCGTCCAGTTTGAACACCGACACCGCTGCCATCAGTTGGCGAGCCTGTTCTTTCAGGCTCTCAGCTGCAGCCGAGGTCTGCTCAACCAACGCCGCGTTTTGCTGCGTCATGTGGTCCAGCTGGGACACCGCGACGTTGATCTGGCCCACACCGTCGGCCTGCTCGCTGCTGGCCGACATGATCTCGCCAACGATGCTGCTGACGCGCTTGGCGTTGTCCACCACTTCGGCAATGGTGCCGCCGGCTTCCTGAACCAGTCGGGCGCCACTGCTCACCTGCATGTTGGAGTTTTCGATCAATTGCTTGATCTCCTTGGCTGCCTGCGCACTGCGTTGTGCCAGGTTGCGCACCTCGGCAGCGACGACCGCAAAGCCACGACCCTGCTCGCCAGCCCGCGCCGCTTCCACGGCAGCGTTGAGCGCGAGGATGTTGGTCTGGAAGGCGATACCGTCGATCACGCCAATGATTTCACCAATGCGGCCAGATGACTTGTTAATGTCGTCCATGGTCTGCACCACCTGACTCACCACTTCGCCTCCACGCCGGGCCACGTCGGCCGAGTCACTGGCCAGCTGATTGGCCTCGCGCGCCGAATTGCTCGACTGCTGCACGGTGGCGGTCATCTGCTCCATGCTGGCGGCTGTTTCCTCCAGATTGCTAGCGGCCTGTTCGGTGCGCGAAGAGAGGTCCTGTGAACCTTTGGCAACTTCCTCGCTGGCAGTGGCGATCTGGTTCGACGCCAGGCGCACAGTATTCAGGACATCGCGCAGGTTGGTGGCAAGACCGTCGAGCGAGCGCAGCACGCGCTGGGGTTCGCTGTTGCCTTCAGAGTTCACATGCAGCGTCATATCGCCAGCAGCCATTTTTTCCACGGCATTCAGTGCGCCTTTGCTGCTCGCCACGAGGCCTTGGGTGATCGCATATCCGAGCCACACCAACAGGGCAAGTGCACAGGTGCCCAGCGCCATCAACCAGTTGATCGAACTTTGCGTTCCTGCCAGAAGGGTTTTGTGGTCTTCCTGGGCAACGGCTGCTTCATGCTTGAGCAGGGCGGCCACGGCGCCGTCGAGGCGTTCCAGAAGAGGCCTACATTCCTTGATGATCATGGCGGCTGCCAGCGTCTGGTCGCCTGAGGCCGCCACACTGGTGATCTTCAGGGCCACCGGGCCGTAGTCGGCTTCTGCAGCCACAATCGCATCAACCAGTCGTTTTTCTTCCGGCTGGGCCTGTTCAGTGATCTTTTTGAGCTCTGCCACTGCCGCCTGCGTGGCTTCATGGAATGTCCTGATTTTGGCCAACTCAAGGTCACGAACGTCGGGGGTTGTCGCCAAGGTCAGGTTTCGTGCGGCTACCGCACGAGCGTTCACAGCCTGGATCAAGTCGTTGCTGACCCGCTGACGGGGCACATTGATGTCGTTGCTCTGGCGGGCTATGGATGCGCTGCGCGTCATGCCCCAGCCGCCGATCCCGGCCACTGAAACGAGGAAGACGGCAGCGATTGCGAGTAATGTCGAAAGCTGTGTCCGGATGGGACGTTGGGAAAGTTGAAACATTTGGTACTCCAATGTTTGTGGCAGAACCGAGCTCCACCCGGGGCATATTTGAAGTATCGGTAAGCTGCGCCCAATTCTTGACTAAGAATTAAGGGTAATTTCCAGTCCAGCAAAAGCGACCACATGAAATCGTGTCGGCGTTTACGTTCAGATCTAGGGGTGTGTCCACTCCAAAGAGGGAGAAGAACACTCGCACCATCCTCCGGTTCCAAGCGCATGCTGTATGCCCCTCAACCAGATGGGAGACGATCATGGAAACCGCAGCAAATGGTGTTCATCGCGAGCCGTGGAACAAGGGAAAGATCGTCGGCCAGAAGGCCCCATTCAAGGTCAAGGACATTTGGGCGTTACGCGTGCGCCTGCAGATGGAAGGTCGAGTCCGCGAGCTCGCCCTCTTCAACCTGGGAATCGATAGCAAGCTGCGCGGTTGTGATCTTGTGAACCTCAAGGTTCGAGATGTGTGTCACGGCGACCAGGTGGCGACACGAGCCACCGTCATGCAGCTTAAGACCCAGCGTCCGGTTCAGTTTGAGATCACACCTGCTACCAGGGAGGCTGTGCAGGCATGGATCAAGCTAGCTGGGCTGAGGCCAGAAGGTTTCCTGTTCCCTAGCCGGATACACGATTCGCCCCACCTCGGCACCAGGCAGTACGCGCGAATCCTCGGACATTGGGTCGATGACCTCGGCCTGGACCGCGCAGACTACGGCACCCATTCGATGCGCAGAACCAAGGCGACGCTGATCTACAAACACACAAGGAACCTCCGCGCTGTCCAGCTTCTTCTCGGGCATTCCAAGCTGGAATCAACAGTGAGATACCTCGGTATTGAGGTCGATGACGCACTCGAGATCTCCGAGCAGACGGAGGTCTGATCAGGTGCGGCGCATGCCGCAGTGATCCATCGTTGCAAGCCGCGCCCGGACGTCCCAGTCCACCTCACCCCGTGGAACGACTGCTATGGAAAGACCTACGGCCGTTCGAGCGCTGCTTGCCTCAATGACCGGAAGTCAACGTCGTGGCGATTCGGTGCCTTGACGACGAAGGTCCGAGATCAGTCTGAAGCTGCCATCAAGACTGACCTGCCGCTTTGCAGGGCGGATTCAACCGGTCGATGCAACACACTGAGAACTGCATGCGCCGGCATCGCGGCTTGCAGTCAGCCGCTGCTAAGCAGCGCGCTACACGCCCGATCGCGACCGAGCGACTTCGCCATGTACAGCTGCGCGTCGGCGGCCTTTAGCAGTGCAGAGGCGCTGCTGACGACACCTGGCACCCATGTGCATACGCCGACGCTGATAGTCAGGAGGTGCCCGACGCTCGAATCGGCATGGTCGATGTGCGCCTCCGACATAGCGTGGCGGATCTGGCGTGCCAGATGCAATGTACCGTTGGCATCTGTATCTGGCATCAGCAGTCCAAACTCCTCGCCGCCGTATCGGGCGACCATGTCGGTCGGGCGCCGCAGGCTCGCCTTCATCACCGCCGCCACGCGCCGCAGGCATTCGTCGCCGGCCTGGTGGCCGTAGTGGTCGTTGTAGCGCTTGAAGAGGTCGACGTCGACCAGCGCCACGCTCAGCGGCGTGCTCAGCCGGGCAGCGCGGTCCCACTCGCTCTTCAGGCGCTCGTCGAAGTGGCGGCGGTTGTAAACGCCAGTCAGGCCGTCGATGTAAACCCATTGGCGCAGCAGGTCCGCGTGCTGCTTCATCGTCAGCTGGGTCCTGACACGGGCGCGCACGGTTCGGGGGTTGATGGGCTTGGAGATGAAGTCGGCCGCGCCCACGTCCAACCCGTGTGTCTCCGCATCCTCGTCGTTTTGCCCGGTGACGAAGATGACCGGGATGTCCTTGGTGGCGTCGTCGGCCTTCAGCTGCCGGCAGACCTCGAAGCCGTCCATGTCCGGCATCAACACGTCCAGCAGCACCAGGTCGGGCGGCTGGCTGCGGCACATCGCCAGGGCCTGCTCTCCGCTGGTAGCCATCTGCACCTTGTGGTCGTCTTGGAAGACCTGAAAAAGGGCCTGGATGTTGACGCGCTGGTCATCCACGACCAGCAGGCGCGGCCTCTTTTCGGCGGTCGCGGCGGCCTGGGCCAGCAGGCCGGCAACGCCGGGTTCGACAAGCTTCATGTTGCACACTCCAGCAGCCACTCATCGCAACGCGACAGGGCGGTTTCGAATTCGAGCGACTCGATGGCGCTTTCCAGCGCGTCCAGCCGGGTGCCGGCGGCAGCAGGCAGCTGGGCGCGCAGCGCCTGCACGACGCTGGTGGCGTCCAGGTCCGAGGCCTGCAGCAAGCCCTGCAAGGTGCGCAGCAGGCTGGCGAGCAGGGCCATGTCGGTCGGCGTCAGGGCGGCGACGATGCGGGGCGCCGCCAATGCAGCTTTGCCACCTTCGAGGGCATCACACAGCGCCGCCAACGGCGCCGCCGCAGCCTCGACGGCAGCACCCACGCGCGCTACGCAGGTGGCCTTTTCAGCGGTGTCTTCGCCACGCGCCAGTTGCGCCTCGGCCTCGCCGGCCAGGCCGGCCAGCGTGGTGACGCCCACCGTGGCCGCCACGCCCTTGAGCGTGTGCAGCTCGCGGCACAGCGCCGCGTCGTCACCACCTTGCAGCTGGCCGTGCAGTTGCTGCGGCAAGCGCTGCAGCTCGGCGGTGAAGCTGCGCAGCGTGCGGCCGTAGACCTTGAGCTTGCCGCCCAAGCGCGCCAGCGCACGTTCGATGTCGACGCCCGCGGCTGCGGCGGCGGCACGCACCGCCGCTGGCACCGCCGGGGCCACCTGTGCTGCATCGATGCCGAGCCGTGCCCCGGCGGGCGCCGTCGCACGGCCGTTCAGGCGCAGCAGCACGGCCACCAGGTGGTCCAGGCCTGGCTCACTATCTGAAGAATCAAGACGCGCGTGAGAGATGTCTTGCAACTCGTACCCGCCTCAGCAGCGGCCCCAGCCTTTGGCCACGATGTGCATCCGGCGCCAGCCTGACTGCACGGCCAGATAGACATCCGCTGCCGCGCACGCCTCATGCTGCAGAGGTGCATCGTCGTACCACGCGGGGGCATGCAGCAAGCCAGCCCGGTCGCTTGCGAGGATGGTTTGCCACTCCGGCTGCAGGGCGTACCACTGGCTGCTGGTGCGGGGGCGCATGCCGATCCAGTGCCGCCGCCCGGCCGCCACGTCGAGCAGGCCCGCCAGCAAGGTCCAGCCCGAGGGCTGTGCGACATCTTGATCGCGCGCGCAGCGCAAGCGCGTGGTGATCAGCATGCGGGTGCGGGCGTCGCGCCCGGTCACAACGGACCGGAGCATCCAGTCAGGCGTGTGGCCGCTCAGGGCACGCGAGGTCAAGTGGAATGCCAACATAGGCGCGACGGGCACCAGCGCCATCAACGCAAGCCCGCGTTCAACCCAGGGTGTCGGGCCCGGGGCGGTGGGGGCGAGCTCAGCCAGCAACGCATCGGCAGTGGCTGGCGCGGCTTCGATGCCCAGACGCATATGGCGAATGCGTTCACCCTTCACCACGGTGCCCGACAGCTCCAGTTCGGCTCCGATGAAGCTGTTGTCGAGCACCATGCTGTGTTCCAGGCTGGTTCCACTGGACACCACAACGTCGCGGCTGAGCACCACCTCGGGCCCGATGCGTGCGCCGGCCTCGACGATGCAGCCGGGGCCTACCACTACCGGGCCAACCAAAACGGCGTGTGGGTGGACGCGCGCCAATGGGCTCATCACGCCCCATGGCTGACGCAGCCAGGAGGCAGGTGCCTCAGCCTGGGGACACTCACCTTTGACGCCGAACGAGGCGCTCAGCAATTGCGCGGCCGATTTCACGCGGGTGGCTTCGCTGGCATCGAGCACATGCGGCGGGAGCGCGCGCGCCAGCAAGGCCAGACCAAGGGCGGTTTCGTCCAGATCTTGTCCGAGCGCGATCAGGCGACGCGGGGCCGTGCTTGCCCAGCCCAGCCAACGCAGTCCCTCCTCATCGCAGGTCTGCATCGACAGGCCATCCTTGTTGCGAAGCGATGCCAGCGACTCGGCACCCAGCAGCACATGGGCGTGTCCCACCAGCACGCGCTGAGCGCTTTGCAACGCGTGCGACTGCAAGAAGGCATAGGGCCGCTTGGGGTCCTTGATCAGGTGCCAGCGGATGCGCGCACCCCAGCGGCTGCCATCGCCCAGAACAGCTCGCAAGGCTTCAGGTCGATCGCTGACAACAAGGTCGACCTCATTGATGCCCGCGGTGGCGAGCTGATCAAACACATGCTCGATCAGGCTCTGAAAGCCCAGCGGCATGAGCGCGGCCGGGTGGTCTGCGGGCAGCGGCATATCGGCTGGCGAATGCGCAGTGGCGAACAGCACGGTGCGAAGGCCCTGTCCGGGCGCCTCCTCATCGAACCTGTCGGGCGCATCATTGGTGCTCGGGCGCCTCAACCCGCTGGCTTGCAGGGCCACGCGTGCCAGAAAAGACAGGTTGCCCAGCAGGTAGCGCCGCCACATGCGCGCCGGCTCCTGGCGCAGGCGGTATACCCACTCCAGACCGCTTTCGCGCATCCAGGCGGGCGCGCGAGCAGTCGTGCCAGAGACAAAGTCGAACAGACCACCGACGCCCATCGCGACCTTCACCCCCAGCAGAGGCAAATGGCGGTCGATAAACAGATCCTGTGCGGGGACACCCCGCGCGACCAGCAGGAGATCAGCTCCGCTGGAGCGTACCTGGGCCACGACCTCGCCCTCCTCTGCTACACGAAAGTAGCCGTCGCGGACGCCCACGACGCGCACCCCGGGCCAGTGCCGAGCCATCTGGCTGGCCACCGCCTCGGCCACACCGGGGCGCCCGCCCAGCAGGAAGACGCGGCGCCGGTCTTCCTGCAGCAGGGCGCACAGGCGCGGAAACAGGTCGGTGCCGTTGACGTTCTGCTTCAGCGGCCGCCCCAGGATGGCGCTGGCGATCTTGATGCCGATGCCATCGGGAAGCACCATGTGGACTCGGGCGAGCACGCGGCGGTAAGCCCGGTGTCGGGCCGCGATGTTCACGCAAGCCGGGTTGACGAAGCTCACCTGCTTCGGCTTGTCACCGGCCAGCATGACCCGCAGGCGGGAGAGTGCTTCATCCATGTCGATGTTGTCGAACACCACATCACCGATCTGCACGCATTCCGGGGTCTGCAGGCTGGGCGGCGACAACAAAGAGACCACGGCCCCACGCAGCAGCAGTCCGATGTCGTGGCGCAAGCCACGCTGGGCCAGGTACTGCACATCAGCCTGCTGCTCGTTGCCAAAGTTGACTGCGGTGCGCTGACGCACGTACCAAGGGTGGATGAGACCTGGCCGTACACCCAGCGTCCAGGGGGCAACCGGTTCACCCTCAGCGCGGGCGCGCGGACCTACAAAAGCCATATCGCCGCGCAGCAGGTTGAACAGGCAGGGCCAACCAGTGGCACCCAAGGCCTGCCAGCGGCGCCCCC